>JASJGP010000060.1:0-3288 GCA_033791485.1 Desulfobacterales bacterium
TTTTTTGTGGAAAATCACCGGTTTTATCCGGTGCATTTTCTGGTTAGAAGTTTTGTTTGGTGTTCCAGAATTTCTATACCGCTCTTTTTAGCCCCCAAAAAGCGAATATAGGCCCGTTTATTGGCCACTTTTCGCTTTAACCATTTAAATTTGTAGCGTTTTGCTTGGCCCGACCCCGGTTCATTAAACATTTCTGCAAAGAAAGGTCAATCTTAGCCTTGACCCCCTTCTCTTCACTCCATTTTTTCCGTCAAGTGAATTTGAATATTGCCTTGGGAATAACGCCGGCATAGTCGATAAAATTGATTACAAAATGAGACAACATGATTGCCGGCAGGGACCGCGTTTTCAGATATACAATCATGAAAATTGCGCCGATAATTGACGTGATAATCACAGCATGAAGACCTAAACTCCAGTGAATGAGAAAGAAAGAAACTGAAGAAATTATAATTATATCATACGGATTTTTTGTGTATCTGCTGTTGAATGTGTGCATGAAACCGCGGAAAACAAGTTCTTCACATATTCCCACCATTAATAGCCCAAACGTAAGGTCTACCCAATTCCAGACAAGGCTCGTAATTGCTGGCATGCCGCCAAGCGGCGGGTAGCCGGGGAGTTTTGCTATTATCTGATACCCATTTTGGTCAATTACTGTACCAACAAGTGCCACAATAAGAAATACCAGCAAGAACGACAGCGTTGATTGAGTTTTCAGACCGAACTCCGAGGCCCGCATTTTCTTGCTGTAGATCAACCAAAGCGCGATTAGGCAGGGAAAAATCTTCACCCCGGTATAGTCAAGACACAACCACCAACGCCAGTTTCTGACATAAAAGTTTGTAAAATCATTCAAATAAAACGGAATAGTTAAACAGACGACAGCCAGGATGTAAAGCCCCTTTTTTCCGTCAGTTCCATTTTCTCGCATGGCATGTATACCTCGTCTAACCCCCAAACCCCGCGGTTAGGTCAAAAAGGGATTTGCAAGGTTTTAAAGTTGTAGTAGAAGCATAGAGAACGCTGCAAATCAACCACGCGGCTTTTTGCGTCGGCTGAATTTGCCTGGTTAGATAAGTTTATATCGGCAAACCTGGAATGATCCGTCCTTTTATCTTTTTCTTATAATCCAGGTAATTCGATCCAAGGGCATGCTCCAAACTTTCCTCCTCGATTATGGTTAAAAATAAAAATCCTGCCCACCATATTGGGACCAGTGCAACCCCGATTACTGATCCATGGAGCATTGACCATCCCAAGCACCAAAGTATTTCTCCCAGATAGATGGGATTTCTCGTGTATTTATAGACACTAGTGGTTACGAACTCCATATCTTTTTCTGCGATATTCAGAGGTTTTATCAGAAAACAAGGAGCAAGGCCTAAAATAAAGCCTATTATGAATATCGGAGCGCCTACGATTGCATTGAAGGCATTAAGAAAAAAACGAGGTTGTTCAATAAAAGGTAAAACAAGGATAATCCTGCCCATAGAAATGGTTGAAACAATAATCCATCCTATGGCCGGGTGGCTGCCAATCTTTCTGCTACCAACGACAGAACAGGCCCCAACCAAGGCAAACATGCTTATAAATGCCCAAAAGAAAGGATTGTTGAAATATGAGTTCACTTTATCCTCCTTATTTATCTAACGAAAATCACCGGCCCGACCGGTGCATTTTCTTTGTTGAACTTTTTCCAAGAGAAGTAGCTTACTTCGAGTAGAGTTTTTAAGGAAAAATCAGACTATTAAAATATTATTGCCAATCATAACGAATTCTTAAACCGTTATGCCATTCATTTTTAATATAACCTCCATGTTGAAGGCGCCCAACAACAATACCAGGAGGTATTTGAACCTCATTCGCGAATTGAATAATATTGTCTTTATAAAAATTCCCTTTCTTTATAAACAATTTAAATTTAGACGATGGTATAAGAGTCTCCGCCGCGTATTGGTCGGCTTCATCTTCTTTCTCATCCCTTGCTGATTCGGTGCTATCCATTTCAAGAAACACGGAATTACGATCATGTAAGAGAATATGGCCCAGTTCATGAAACAGGCTAAACCAAAAAATATCTGCCCATTTACCTCGTATGGTCATCATAATAACGGCTTTATTTTTCCCGAGCCAGAATGTTGCACCCTGAACAAAAGTTCCAGGGAGATGTGGGCATAAAACCAAAACAACCCCTGAGTCTGCTAATTTTTGATGTATCTCCTTCTGGAATTCATCTGGTTTACATGCAGTTAAAGATCTTATTTCTTGAATAGATCTTTCAAGTCTGTTTTTATCAAACGCTGGTAAGAACTGCTTTTGAGCCTTTAATTCTCCTATCCTCAACCATGAGGTGATAGCTTCAGATGATGCCTTTTGTTTTTTACCGCCTCCAAATCTAAATGCAGTCTGATAACGCTGTAAATTGTAAATATTTTTTAATGATGTTACTCCAAAAAAATTATGTAATTCTAAAACTTTATCAGTTGGACGAGTTTTCTTTTTTAGAATATTTAATTTGACCAAATCTGCGTAACGAAAGTTGGTAACAAGCTTGCTCTCCTCTTTAAGTCTTTTTTGTTCAAGAATTCCTTTCTGACGTGCCAAAGTTAGTCGGTAATCAGCTTCTAAACCCGTCCAAATATGTGCTGGCACTCCGACAACCTTTTCCAACTGAAGAGCTGTGTCTGGAGTAATTGCCTTATCCCCCTTGAAGATAGCACTTAGTTTAGGAGCAGGGCGATTCATCCTTCGTGCAAGTTCATTCTTGCTTATACCAAGTTCTTCAATAACTTCTTCAAGATACTCACCTGGTGGAATCGGGAGATCAGAATAAACCATTTCTTTAGTCTCCATAATGTTTGCTCACCTCCTCAATACATACAATTTCCATTTGTTTTCCATCAAGGCTAAAAATCAATCTATAAAATCCCGTAAGATTAAGAGCGTATTGTCCTCGCCGCTCTCCTTTTAAAGGGTGGCAGCGTAATCCCGGCAACAGTAGCAGTTCATCAATATCAAAAGCATTTTTTATAATGTTAACCCGTTGAATATATTTTCGGGCAACGTTTAAACCATATGCTTTTGTAGCATCCTTGGAACTTGTATATTCTTTTTTTAATTTTCGCGTCCGAAAAACAACTTCCAATTAGCTACTCCTAAACAGATCTAATTTACCCTTGAGGTAAAATATAAAACAGGAAAAGTGTATTGTCAATGAATAATTTACCCATTGGGTAAAAAAATTATCAACAGAGATTGCAAACATCTGCGGCTTGCCCGCAGCAT
>JASJGP010000061.1:0-3626 GCA_033791485.1 Desulfobacterales bacterium
AAATGAACCGGCGCCTGGTGCGCGACCGAATTGTGCGACTTGAAAAAGCTCTTTGTGTTGTAATAAAACAGCGCAAACAGCAAAAAGCAAAGCGAAAGAAAAAAGAGCTTCCCGTTATTTCAATCATAGGTTATACAAATGTCGGAAAATCTACGCTTCTGAACACGCTTACCCAAAGCAGCGTAAGGGCCGAAAAGCGGTTGTTTGCCACACTCGATCCATCGAGCAAACGCCTCAGATTTCCCAAAGATATTGAAGTCATCATAACTGATACGGTCGGTTTTATAAAAGACCTCCCTAAAGACCTTAAAGTCGCCTTTCGTGCAACCCTCGAAGAACTCGAAGGAGCTGATCTTCTGCTTCATATCATTGATATCAGCAATCCCAGATTTAAAGAGCAAATCGAATCTGTAGAGAAAATCCTTCATGATTTAAATCTAAACGACATACCTTCTATTCGTGTTCTCAACAAGAAGGATCTTGTTGCCAGGGAAACCGTCCACAACTTGACAAAATCGATTGGAGGGACAGCTATTTCAGCTAAATCCAAAAAAACACTCATGCCTCTTATTGAACAGATGGAAAAAAGGATAGAGCAAATAAAGGGATAGAAGGCAGAAGGCACAGAGGCACAGAGGCACAAAGGCAGAAGATAAATGATTGATGGAGGAGCACTTTGCTCAATGACCGCTTCGCTTAAAGATCGCTTTGCTTGAGGCATAAAGCCCGCCACAGGCGTACGCTCCTCAAGTCCTGAAGGACGATCTTCAAGCCCTGACAGGGCAGTCTTTAAGTCCCGGAGGGACGCTCTTTGAGAATTTACTCAGGCAAAGTCAATTATCTCTGACCACGCACAAATGACGTGATTTTAAAAATTGAATTAATATGTTGACATCCTTTTGAAAATATATATAAAAAGTTCATCCTTATGAACTTTGAACCTATAAAAAGAGTAGCTGTTGCCGCTGCATATAAAGGTGCCCGGGTAATCATGCCCTTTTATGGCCGGCTGTTAAAAATTAATAAAAAAGGCGCTATTGATCTGGTAACTGAAGCCGACACCGGATCAGAAAAAGTAATAATTGACACAATCCGAACAAAATTTCCCGGTCATTCTATACTGGCGGAAGAAAGCGGCCTTAATAATGGAAATTCTAAAAGCCAATGGATCATTGATCCCCTAGACGGAACAACAAATTTTACCCATAAGCTGGGCCTTTTTTCAATTTCAATCGCTTTTGCATTAAATGGTAATATGGTTGTCGGTGTGGTTTTAAACCCTGTAACTGGAGAGCTTTTTACCGCCATAAAGGATAACGGTGCAGCATTAAACGGCAGGCCGATAAAAGTTTCTAACGTCGATAAAGTCTCTGAAAGCCTGCTGGTAACCGGCTTTCCTTATAATCACCAGAAGATTTTTAAAGCCCTTATGACCCGCTTTGCCGGTTGCCTTAAAGCATCACAGGGTGTCAGGCGTCTCGGGTCTGCAGCTCTCGACCTTTGTTTCGTTGCATGCGGAAGGTTTGACGGATTTTGGGAGCAGAATTTAAATCCATGGGATACTGCAGCAGGTGCATTAATTGCACAGGAAGCAGGAGCGGTTATCACCGATTTTTCAAACAGGCCCTTTGATATTTACCAAAAGGAAGTCCTTGCAACTAACGGCAAATTACATAAAGCCATGCTTTCATTACTGGAGTTGAAAGATATAATATGAAAAACGAGTCAAAATACAGAATTTCACTTGATGATCATCTAGGATGTTTCGGCGAATTCAACAGTGAGGATCCAATCTGCAAGAAGTTTTGTGCTTTAAATATACAATGCGCCATAGATAGCAATCAATATAACCTCATGGAGTTTCTTGAAGACCTGGCATCTTCAAATGAAAATTTTCTGAAAGTTCAGTAAAATTATTACTCCTCAGCCAAGCCCTCTCCACAATGTTATAAAGGGATATAAGATGCAAAACAGTGATGTGATGTCAGTTTTGAAAAATCTTGCCTGGATTTAATATTCCTTTGGGGTCAAAAACCTTTTTGATTTTTTTCATAAGATCAAGTTCTACAGGACCGATTTCTTTTCCCATATAAGGCGCCTTAGTGATCCCTATGCCATGTTCACCAGAAATGGTTCCACCAAGTTTGAGGGTGTAGTCGAACAGCTCCTCAACAGCATCCTCGGCCTTTTTAAGCTGGGTCTTATCTTTTTTATCAAGCATAATATTAAAATGAATATTTCCGTCACCAGCGTGCCCGAAACTTGCCATTGTGAGCCCGGTTTTTGTCCTTAAAGTATCTATCTTTTTGACCATTTCAGGAATTTTGCTTCTTGGAACAACAATGTCCTCATTGATTTTATCAGGCCCGTACTTAAAGAGTGCGGGTGAGACCGCCTTGCGTGCCTTCCAAAGATCTGCAGCTTCTTCTTTGTTCTCTGCTACTTTAACTCTTTTTGCGCCTTGAGAAATACACAACTCTTTTAATTCTGTAACTGCTCTGCCTGTCTCATCAGCAGTACCGTCTACATCTATCAGCAGCATTGCCTGGGCTTCAACCGGTAAACCTATATTAAGATGGTCCTCTGCGCATCGTATTGATGCATTGTCCATAAATTCAATAGTTTTAGGAATTATAGAGCGCCTTATTATTTCTGAGACCGTTTGAGCCGCTTTATCTATCTCGTCAAAAACCGCCGTCATGGTCCTTATTTCCTTTGGAAGGGGCAAAAGCTTGAGTGTCATGCGGGTAATTATTCCAAGGGTGCCCTCGGACCCGATGAAAAGTCTTGTCAAATCATACCCCACCACACCCTTGGCGGTCTTGACTCCGGTTTTTATTATTTCTCCTGTTGGAAGTACAACTTCAAGCCCCAGCACGTAATCCCGTGTAACACCGTATTTTACCGCGCTGGGCCCCCCGGCGCATTCTGCCATGTTTCCGCCCAGGGTGCAAAATTCGGAACTTGCAGGATCGGGGGGATAAAACAGACCTTCTTTTTCAACAGCCTTGTGGAAATGACCGGTTATAACTCCCGGCTCAACCTGGGCGACAAGATTATCGGTATCTATTTTATGAATACGATTAAAGCGGGTCATTATAATTACAACTCCGCCATTGATGGGAAGAGATCCTCCGGTCATTCCTGAACCGGACCCGCGGGGAATTACATTAAAATTATCTCTATCGGCAAGGCGTAATATGGATGCCACCTGACTTGTTTTTTCAGGAAATACAATTGCATCCGGCAAAAAGTTTATGGCTGTTGCATCATAGCCGTAGCAGACAAGATCTTCTTTTGCATTGCTGCAATAAGCTTTGCCCGCTATATTTCGAAGATCTTTGAAGGTGCTTTTAGATAGTGTCATCTATGTCTTTGGCTGGGATAGAAAATATTACCAATGGCTACGACGCCATCAAAATTGATGAACTGGTAAAAAGTCTTTGAAGAATCGCCGGATGGCTAAGTAGAAAGTTCCATATACAAGGCGCAGTGGTTTTTCAGGGACGAGGCAATACATGTAGTATGCCGAGCGTCTGAAAAACCGATGCAACGCAGTAGATGGGACTTTCTACGACGCCATCAGAATTTATCAAAGGCGATCATCTCAGGCTCAACACCCAGGC
>JASJGP010000062.1:0-4855 GCA_033791485.1 Desulfobacterales bacterium
GTGTATTGCCTCGTCCCTGAAAAACCGCTGCGCCTTGTATATAGAACTTTCTACTTAGCCATCAGCGTTACTTTTTACGAAACGTTTTAAGTTTTTGATATTAAGTCTTAAGTATTTGTTAAAACTTACAATCACATTAACATAGAACCTAAAACTTAACACCTAAAACCCGATGAATTCAACTTTTTACGAATTCGTCAATTATAATAAATTCACATTTTATACCGTGTTGATTTCTTTTTCAGCACTTCGTACTTCTTTAACAAAGCGCTTTATTTTCTTGAAATCCTTTTTAAATCTTATCAAACCCCCGTTTTCATCTTTAGCGTTAGTTGCTGTACAACTATCAACACCTGCGGGTCTAACATAAGTAATACCATCAAAAACATTATCAGGTGATATCCCGCCGGCTAAAATTACCGGTATGCTACTCGAGTTAACAAGTTTACGTGCCATATCCCAGTCACAGGTTTTCCCGGTAATTCCTATAAACCCGTTTACAGGTTGCTGGTCAGTTGATACGTTTGATTTTGCTGTTAATAATGTATCAGTAAGAAAAAAATCGCTTACCGGCTCGAATATTCGAGCCATATTAATAGTATCGACAGTTTCTGTCCTGCCTGATTGTGCGATTGGAATAGACCGCATAATCATGATTTCAGGGAACTTTTCTTTCACATTATGTTGCAAATACAACAGGTCTTCATAGTTTTCATTAACATCGTTATGATTTGAAAGATCATCACAAAAATGAACAATATCCGGTCTGTAATAATTGAGTACTTTAAATATGATTTCCGGTTTTTTAAACAAAGGTATCAAACTGCTTTTGGAAGTCGTCCCTTTTATATTTTCTATTGTTTCCTTAATTAGCGGAACTTTCCAGTTATCTTCCGAAACAATAACACTGCCTATATGATCTACACCAAGTTCAATAATCTGTTTTGCCTCGGCAGGTGTCTGTACTTCATAAATCTGTGTAATAATTTTTTCCATTTCTTCCTCAAGTAGCATTCAGCAAATAAGAATTCAGTTGACATTTTGCGCTGTGTCTAACATATTCAGCCTGTTTTAACAAACCGTTTTGTAATTCTTTTAAGGATGATGAATTAGCAAAAAGTATAATCGATAGTGCCCGCAGGAAATGCCCTTGGGGTGCGAAGTAAAAAGTTCCATGCTATCAAGGATAACTATGATTTTAATCATCGACTTCGGATCTCAATATAACCAGCTAATTGCACGCCGTGTGCGAGAGTGTCATATTTATTGTCAGATTGAACCTCCTGATATTACAATAGATTACATTATGTCGCTTAATCCTGACGGAATTATACTCTCAGGAGGCCCATCAAGTATTTATGAAAAACAAAGCCCCAAAATAGATGCATCAATATTTGATATGAAAATTCCCGTACTCGGAATCTGCTACGGCATGCAGTTTATGATAGGTTCCATGGGCGGAATTGTTAAAAGGGCTGAAAAACGTGAATATGGCTTTGCGGAATTTAATATTAAATATAAGGGAGATCTTTTTAACAGTGTCAATACACCGGCAAAGTGCTGGATGAGCCATGGTGATTCAATTGAAAAATTGCCCGGTAGTTTCAAAATAACGGCTTCCACTTTAAACACTAAAGTTGCTGCAATTGAACATAAGAAAAAAAAGCTTTATGGTCTGCAATTCCACCCCGAAGTTGAGCACACTACTCAGGGTAAAAAAATTATTCAAAATTTTCTTTTTAAAATATGCGGTTGCAAGCGCTCCTGGACCATGAAATCTTTTGCAAGGGATGCTGTTTCTCAAATAAAGGAAACTGTAAATGATAAAAAAGTTATACTCGGCTTAAGTGGCGGTGTTGATTCCTCGGTCACAGCCTTGCTCCTGCATCGTGCTGTTGGAAAAAACCTTACCTGTATATTTGTAGATAACGGGTTGCTTAGAAAGAATGAAGCAGACAAACTGAAAAAAATTTTAAAACAGAATCTTCAAATTAACATCAGGTTTGTAAGCGCAAAAAATAAGTTTTTAAAACCACTTGCTAATGTCACCGATCCTGAAAAAAAGCGCAAGATTATCGGAAAAATCTTTATGGAGGTTTTTGAAGCCGAAGCAAAAAAAATAAAAAATGCTGAGTTTTTAGCACAGGGAACACTGTATCCCGATGTTATTGAATCAATATCTGCTTTTGGCGGCCCTACGTCCGTGATAAAATCCCATCATAACGTAGGCGGTCTTCCAAAAAAAATGAAATTAAAACTTGTGGAACCTTTGAAATATCTGTTTAAGGATGAAGTGCGCCTTTTAGGCGGTGAACTCGGTCTTGACGAAGAATTGATCCGGCGCCAGCCTTTTCCGGGGCCTGGCCTTGCAATCAGAATAGTTGGAAAAGTTACAAAAAAACGTCTTTCTATTTTGCGGGAGGTAGATGATCTCCTGCTTGACGAAATAAGGAAGGCCGGCTATTACAATAAATTATGGCAGTCATTTGCTGTCCTTTTGCCCCTTAAAAGCGTTGGTGTAATGGGAGATATGCGAACCTATGAAAACATCGTGGCTATCAGAGCTGTTACCAGTAAAGATGCAATGACGGCAGATTGGGCAAGGTTGCCTCACAAATTTCTCAGCAGGATATCAAACAGGATAATAAATGAGGCAAATGGTGTAAACAGGGTGGTTTATGATATCAGCTCAAAACCGCCCAGTACAATAGAATGGGAATAGGTAAAAATGTCAGAAGAAAGATCTAAAGAATTTCAAATCCGTATTGATGAAGAAAGCCCTGATAATGTTTTTCAGGATGAAATTAAAAATCTTCGTCTTGAAAAGTTAAGCAAACGCATTACAATCATCTCCATTTTAATAACTTGCTTTATATGCATTCTTCTTTTTTTAGTCTATTTTGATTTACGAAACAGGGTCACTGCCAATCAAAGTTCGGGTGTAACTAATATCCAAAGCATGTCAAAGGATTTTGATACAAGACTAAACGAACTTTCATCACAATTTTCTAAAATCGAAGAATCCCTTGCCTCAAATATTTCCTCTTATGAAAAAAAAATATCATCATTGAAATTCAGAATTTACAAGGTGGAAAATAAGAATAAAAAGTTAATTTCTTCTAAAGCATATAAGCAAGATCAGGATATTCTGAAAAATGAAATAAATAAATTTTCAATAAAATTAGATAACCTTGACGTTATTTTTTCCGGGAAACTGACAGGGTTATCCGCAGAACAAAACGCGATAAAAAAAGATCTGGCCAAATTAACTGCCGATATCTCAAGCCTTTCCTCTCAGAAAAAAATAAATCGAATATTTCTTGATGATCAATTAAAAAAACAAGAGAAAGATCGACAGCAAGAGTTAAATCAGATAAAAAAAGAGCTCAAAACAAAATTGCTGTCAATGCAAAAACAGTTAAAAGAATTTGAAAAAAGACTAAAGTTATCCGGAAATAAATCTCAAAACACATTAAAGCCCGTTTCTCCTGCAAAACCACCAGTTAAAAACACCCCTGAAAAATCCGGAAAAATTATTGAAAAGGATTTATGAAACGCATCTAATTAAAAACCGGAAAGCCGAGCGCTTCGCTTGAGGAGCACTACGTTTGAAGAGCGCTTCGCTTGAGGCAAAAACTCAAACCCGCTCTTTAAAGTCCGAAGGACTGCTCCTCCAGCCACACAGTGGCGCTCCTCAAAGCCCGAAGGGCTGCTCCTTAAGGCCTTTTGGCCGCTCATTATACTATGAACTCAGAATCTTTACATAAACTCCTTAATTTAGTTGCCACAGGCAAAACATCTGTTGATGATGCGGCCAGAGCTCTGACGCATATTTCATTTGAAGATATTAACTTTGCGCAAATAGATCACAACCGATCACTTCGTAAAGGTTTTCCTGAAGTTATCTTCGGCCAGGGAAAGACAGCAGAACAAATTATCAGCATAATTGATAAAATTCTCCAACAGGAAAACATTGTGCTTGCTACCAGGGTCAACCTAAATAAGGCAAATAAAATCAAATCACACTTTCCTGATATCGAGTATCATGAAGATGCCAGAATGATCGTTTTTAAGAAAAGCAAAGTTCCGATGCAGGGAAAAGGAAATATTTTAATACTATCAGCAGGAACATCTGATATTCCAGTCGCAAAAGAGGCATACCTGACTGCAAAAAATATGGGAAACCAGGTAGAAGCTGTTTTCGATGTGGGAGTGGCCGGTATTCACAGACTCTTCAATTATAAAAAAAAGATCGACGATGCGTCCGTTCTTATTGTTGTTGCAGGAATGGAAGGAGCCCTTCCCAGCGTGGTGGCAGGAATGGTATCGCAACCGGTTATAGCTGTCCCAACGAGTGTCGGTTATGGAGTCAGTCTCGGCGGGTTAACTGCCTTGTTTGCAATGTTAAATAGTTGCAGTTCAAATGTTGCGGTTGTAAATATCGATAACGGGTTTGGTGCTGGATATTTTGCATCAATAATAAACCGTATGGCGTCGTAAAAAAGCTCATCTACTGCGTTGTAGCGATTTTTCAGGAACTCGACATACTATATGTATTGTCTCGTCCCTGAAAAATCGCTACGCCTTGTATATGAGCCTTTTTACGATGCCATCCGGCGCTTATGCAAAAACATTTTTTTACTAATTAATTGTGAACAGTGGATAAATGCATATTATAAGCGTTTACAGGTGCTGCAGATGTTCGTGATCAGGGCGACCAGCTATAGTCTGCTATGCTGGTTGCCCTGATCGCGTGCAGATGCGGTGCCTGTGAACGCTTACCATTTTTTTAAATTCATCAAAGAGATATCCTGCATCGTGGGGTCCCGGAGAGGCCTCTGGATGATATTGCACT
>JASJGP010000063.1:0-5179 GCA_033791485.1 Desulfobacterales bacterium
AGGAAAACTGACCATAAAAGAAATGCGGGAACTTAAAGACAGGCTTGTGAAGACCCGAAAAATATGCCTTGATAACAAAATCGACGCAGAATCGCACATTTATGCCGGAAAAACTTCAGAAGAAATTCTGACGGCAGCTAGAGATTACAAGGCTGCCATGGTTGTTGTTGGGGGAGAGTCTGAAAAAAAAGGTTTAAGCAGATTTTTCAAAAAGAGCTCTTCATGGAAAGTCGCGTGTGAAGCTGATCTGCCGGTGCTTGTTGTTCCTTGACTTTATAATTGCTTACCCATTTTAACAGAAATAAGAAAAGGATTTAAATTGTGGAAGTAACTCTTCTAATAGAGGCCATGGATACTTCGTTTCGTCTTATGGAGGATGCCAGGGGTCAGGCTGTAGACTTGCTAAACACAGCGGTCAAGCTTACATCCGAAACACGGACGATGGAAGAAAAAAACATTCAGGCCATTTTTACAGGCGCCCAGGAAGCAAAATCCAGCTTTCAGAATCTGGTTGTAACCTTTTTAATGCTTTTTGCTTTCTGGGTACTTTTATCAGGAAAGTATGATTTATTCCATCTTACTCTTGGAGTTGTATGCTCCTTATTAATTGCCTACCTAACACATGATTTACTTTTCGCCAATGTCAGAGTTGGAGATGCTCGGGTCATTGCCTGGAGGTTTTTTGCCTATATACCCTGGCTTCTTTACCAGATCATAACATCAAACATTTATGTTGCTTCTGTAGTTTTGGGACCAAAACAACGTGTGAAACCCCAAATTATAAGATTTAAAACAAAACTGGAAAGCGATATTTCTTGGGTAACACTTGCAAATTCCATCACCCTTACACCTGGAACAATTACCATGGACATAAGAGACGGAGAGTTTTTTGTTCACGCTCTGGACAAAAAAGTCGCCGATGCTCTGCATGCAGGTGAGATGGAAGATAGAATCGCCCATGTTTACATGGAGGCTGATCATATCTATGTTCAGGATGCACTTGATGTGGCCCCGATATTTGGAGAGCTGAAAAGAGGTCTATAAAAAGGGAAACTGCCATGATACAAAAAAGTGATGATATTATTATAAAGACCCTGGCGCGCATTCTCGTGCCGTTTATTCAGGTTTATGCCCTTTATGTAATTATGCACGGTCATCACAGTCCTGGCGGGGGGTTCCAGGGGGGTGTTATCCTGGCAGCCAGTTTAATACTGCTTATGATAACTCACGGCTTAAAGGATACACAAAAAAGGATATCTGAAAAGGCTGTTGCAATGTTTTCCAGTTTAGGTGTGTTTATATACGCTGGAATCGGGGCTGTATGCCTGCTTCTGGCAGGAAATTATCTTGATTACAGCAAACTGGCCAAACTCCTTCATGTTGTCCCTGCAGAAGCACGGTCACTTGGGATTCTTGGTGTTGAAATTGGTGTTGGATTAGCTGTTATGGCAGTTATGTTTTCGGTCTTTCTTAATATTTCCAAAGGTGAAGATGTCGAGGAAGATAAGAAAGATTGAAATTAACCGATAATTTTGAGGTACTTTAATGAACGAATTTTTGCTTAGCATCGGTATGGGATTATGTGTTCTTGTTTTTCTTATGCTCTACCGTGTTGTATTCGGTCCGGGTGTATTTAACAGGATAGCCGCACTTTCGGCCATAGGCACAAAAACGCTTATCATACTTTTGATCATTGGTTTCCTTTACAACAGGGTTGATATGTTTGTAGATATCAGCATGGTTTATGCCCTACTTAACTTAATCGGCACACTGGCTGCTTCCAAATATCTGGAAACCGTAGGAGAAAATTTATGAGTGTAACAGAAATATTATTTGTATTATTTATGGCCGGCGGCTTGTTTTTCTTTACTACTGCAACCATAGGGCTATTGCGCTTTCCCGATTTCTTTTCCCGTTTACATGCCACCGGCAAAGGGGATACCCTGGCTGTACTCTTATCCCTTATAGGTCTGGGCATTTACGAAGGTTTTTCATTAACCAGCTTAAAAATTGTTTTTATTGCTGTTTTTATGTTTCTGGCACAACCGACCGCAACCCACGCCATTTCCAGGGCGGGATTTAGAAGTGGTCTTAAACCATGGTTGAAAGAGGAGAATAAGAGTTGATTATACCCTTTGATATGATACTGCTTTTTTTCGTATTGATATGCGCCATTGCTGCCATAACAGTAAGGGACCTTTTGAGTGCGGTTATGATCCTGGGGGCGTACAGTTTCTTTATGTGTCTTATATGGGCACAAATGGGTGCCGTTGACGTTGCCTTTACCGAAGCGTCTGTGAGTGCCGGTGTAGGAACCATTCTCATGATTGCCGCTATAAGTAAAACCACCAGGAGGTCAAAAGATTGAAAGTAGTAAATTTACTTGTTGTGATAATTACCGGTATGGTGCTTGCCTATGGAACCATGGATATGCCTGACTGGGGAGATCCGAATTCTCCGGCAAATAGCCATGTTTCCCCGCAATATATTTCTGATGCCGTTGAAAAAACAGCGACTCCTAATATCGTTACCGCAGTTCTTGCTGATTACAGGGGTTATGATACACTCGGTGAACCCGCGGTTATTTTTTCTGCCGGAATGGCATGTATTTTTCTTCTAAGGAGAAAACGCAAAAAGTAAGGAATATATCATGCTCGATTTTATTATTGGTAAATACAACTATTGGATTTACATTATACTGATGATGATCGGTTTCTATGCTATGATAGGCAAAAAAAACCTGGTAAAAAAGATCATCGGTATGAATATCTTCCAGACAGCGATCATTCTTTTTTATATTTCTACCGCATATAAAAAAGGAGGCGCGACCCTGCCTATTATAGTGCATGCCCACGGGCACAGCGGACATACCAGCCATGCCATTGAGGCTTCTTCCTACATCAACCCCCTGCCCCACGTGCTTATGCTTACAGCTATTGTGGTTATGGTTGCCACCCTCGGAGTTGCACTGGCGATAGTTCTAAAAATATACAGAAGATATAATACTCTGGAAGAAGATGAAATTTTAAAGGCTATAAAATGACAGATCAGTTTCCTGTTCTTATTATTATCATACCACTTATTTTTGCTGTTATTACACCCCTGCTAGGATGGTGGAGGGAAAACCTTTGCTATCCGTGGGTGATTCTATCTCTTGCCCTGTGTATGCTTTGCTCAATTTTTGTATTGGGCAGAGTCATTGATACAGGAGTCGTCATACACTATTATCTGGGCAGCTGGGCTCCTCCGTGGGGGATAGAGCTCGTAATCGACCATCTTAACGCCCTGATGCTGGTGATTATATCAACAACAGCCCTGATTGTCGCCGTCTATTCAAAAAGAAGTATCACGCAGGAAATAGATGGCAGTATTGTCTATTTCTATACCGTTTTTTTGCTTCAGGTCACAGGGTTTTTAGGAATTGTGATCACCGGTGACATGTTCAACCTTTATGTGTTTTTAGAAATTACGTCACTAACCGGTTATGCGCTAATAGCAGCAGGCGAAGACGGAGCGCCATTTGCCAGCTTCAGATATATGATCATGGGAACCATCGGTGCGTGCTTTTATCTTCTGGGAGTAGGTTATCTTTATATTGTAACAGGGTCGCTTAATATTGCAGACCTTGCCCGATTATTACCCGATCTCTATGGTTCAAGGGTCATCCTGGTGGCCTTTGCCTTTTTCTTTGTTGGAATAGCAATAAAAATGGCTCTTTTCCCATTGCATACATGGCTGCCGGATGCATATACCAAAGCCCCGTCAGCAGCAAGCGCCTTGATTGCCCCTTTGATGACAAAGGTCGCGGTTTATGTGATGTTAAGAATCATGTTCACTGTGTTTAATCCTTCTCTGTCCATAGAAATACTTCCGGTAACTGATATCATGGTATGGCTGGGGATTGCGGCAATTGTTGCAGGAGCGGTTATGGCGCTGGCCCAAACCGATTTCAAGCGGATGTGTTGCTATATTGTGGTGGCGGAAATCGGATACATGGTTGGCGGCACGGGTATTGCCAATTCAGTAGCTATTAAAGGAGTCATTCTTCATATTTTAAATGACGCCATTATGACCCTTGGGATGTTTGTCGTAGCCGGTATTGTTTACTACCAGACGAAAGGCCATAACCTTACTGATTTTAGAGATCTTTTTAAAAAAATGCCTTATACCATGGCCGCTTTTGTCGTTACAGCCCTTTCCATAATCGGCGTTCCGCCGACCTGCGGGTTTTTTAGCAAATGGTATCTCATCCAGGGCGCAATCATTTCCAATTGCTGGGCCTTTGTTGCTGCACTTCTTTTATCGAGTCTGATTAATATTATTTTATTTTTCAGAATATTTGAGATCGGGTATGGCTTCCATGAGACTCATGGACACGGACACGGGCATGAAACAGTATTAATCAGCGAAGCTCCCATGAGCATGCTGATCCCTACAATAATTACAGCTATTGGTATTATGCTTATTGGGATTTATAACCAGCCGATTTTAAATAATATAATCCAGTTTGCCGTTCCAAAGCTATAGTTTGACCCTATCAATTATAGATCGATATCTCTTTCCGGCAAAGCGGTACTTTGTGCAGTCGGATGGCTATATGTGGCAGCTTTTTCAAACATGGTGGCTACAATAAACATCATCAGTTCCTGAAACTTTCCAGCTTTCACCCGCCGCCGGTGAACCGTTTTAATTGCTATAAATTTACAAGTTGCAAGATTGGATTGAAGTGTTATATGCATTTCCTGTTCTATAACGATCGCTTTCTTTTTTATATTTTTCACTCTAGCTGTAGAAAGAGATCATGGTTTAATGAAAGTTTGGACTACACAGATGCTATTGAACGTTCTTATTATAATACAAAAAATATAATGACCGAGTATATTTGGGCATAATAGAAAACAAAAAAGCAAAAATAAAGAATTGGGTTGTTTACCCGGTAATCCTTTCTGTCCCCGCCAGCGCAAAGGAACTCACGCGAAGGGAAAGAGTAAAATACCTGAGCCGGCATGCCAGGCGGGCGCTTAAAATATCTGCTGAAAAAAGCGGTATTCACCTTGGAGAACTCCTAAAGGAAGATAACGGCTCTCCTATGCCATCTGACGGAAATTACTGGTCGGTGACACATAAGCCGGAATATGTCGGAGGCGTGATTGCTTCAGAGCGGATTGGAATCGATATT
>JASJGP010000064.1:0-7369 GCA_033791485.1 Desulfobacterales bacterium
CAACGATTAAAAATTTTGATCCTTAAATCTGTATCAGTGTTTCAAATTTGTATAAATAGATATTCAATTATATATGGCTGAGCACTATTAAATAAATCTACCATTACGGTATTTTGGAGATAAAAAACCATTCATTCAATCTGTATTTCTTAGATTTTGACAACTAAAAAGTTATAAATACTTTCATCATCTTTAACTCTAAGATCTTTTGACCCTCGAACTCTAAGATTAATTGACCCTCTGATTGCGCAACTGTTTGTAGCAATCTTTATAAAAAGCAACAGTCCTGTAGCAATTAAATTTTACAACACCGGTTGTCAATTCAGGATTTTTCAGGAGAGGGAAGATGACTGCAAAAGATCATTCCAATCATGCATGGCAGGGCGGAGCCTTTTTATAGATGGGTAAAGGTTAATCATTTTATCAGCAAGCAGATCGCCAGTGGTATCTGCATCAAATCCGCAATAAATTTCACAACCATTATCAATCATTTTTTTTAACCATGCAGGGTTGTGGTTTGCACCTGACGTCGACAGGGCAGTATATTCAGGCCAGAGAACAAGGCATGAGATGGCATCAATGGCCGACTCACAAATCACCATTTTTTTGTTGAACTTTCCCAGGATATAGAAGCATCCCAGCTGTTTTTTTGATCCAAAAGCCATTCCCCTCCACTGAGTTTTTCTGGTTCCCCTAAGCTCAGCGCCCACGACTCTTTTTTCTTTTCCAAGTAGTAAAAAAACAGCATTTCCCCTTGAATCGCCATAAAGCTTGCCTGATTGGATCAAACTCATCACGATCTCCAGAGGAATGCGGCGTTGTTTTGTGAGATATTGTATGATGCGGCCTGTTTTGTTTTTATCCTTGGAGGGTAATTGGAGGGATGTTTTGGGATGATATGCCAAAATGTGGTTTATAGCCTGAAGGTCACACGTAAATTGTGGCATGGCTGAAGGATCAAAATTTGTAGCAAGCCATATGATAGCCTGTTTAAAATCATCCCCCCTTAAATGGCAGACAAGGTCAATGGCGCCGCCACCCCCTTTGCCTTTGGTCCAATTCATAAATTTCTGACCATTGACAGATATAACTCCACATGGAGTGTGCCATTTGCATTTATCCTGGAGATGAGGTGAACATCCACTAAGATGCAATATTCGCCTCAGATCAATATTACGCAATGAATCAATTTGTTGCTGATTTGGTGAATGGGTAAAAAGCCCTTTCATTGTTTAATTCTTATTTAGGTTGATTGTATTTAAAACCGGCTTTAATCAAGATTTCTTCTAAAACGATGCCGACCTCTCCTTTCCTTTTTAATTGATCAAGCATCCACCTTTGAATTCGGGCATTTACGTGAACACGTTTGAGATGTAATGGTAATTTGGGTTTTGGTATTCCTCTATATCCTCCGCGCATAAACCTCTCCTTTCGTCTAAGTTGCAATTCTCAAGACCATTGCTATTTATTTATTATAGATAACCGTACAACGGTTACCATAAAAACAAGGCGATTTTCACCGATAAATCCGACCACTCAATATTTTCCATTTTGGGGGTCATTAAAAAAACATATGCTATTGGTAATTTCCTGTTCTGCCATGGGTCAAGCCATGGCGTGATAATATACGTCCAATTGTACTTTCAGACGGCAATGGATTCATCTCATCAGATTCTTCTAATCTTTCCTTAATAGCCTTGGGACCGCAAAATAAGCCGTTGTTATATAATTCCAGCCGTACCATCTTGACTATTTCTTCGATCTCTTTTTTTGTATATGTTGGATTCATCTATGATTTGATCCTGTTCATTTCATCTGCTTTTTTGTTGTTGCCAAGCCCTGAGCAGGATTATTTTTTCTCAGGGAGGTTCCATTTATTTGAATAGTGATGCAACGATGCTGGAGGCGATCTAACATGGCATCTACCATATCCTTGGGCTTGAAGAGGTCATACCATTTATCATACTCAAGATTTGTGGTGATAATGGTTCCTTTTCCTGCCAGATACCTCTCGGCCATGAGCTTGAAAAAACAGTTCATCTGCTCCCCGTTTAACGTCAGGTAGGCCATTTCATCCAATAGTAAAATATCAAAACGGCAGAGGCGATTAAGCAAATTTGCTGTGGTTCGATCTGCCAGAGACGCATACAGGTCATTGACCAGATCCTGGACATTGTAAAAAAGTCCTCTGTATCCGGCCAGTAATGCCTCCCGTAAAAGACCGGCTGCCAATCCTGATTTGCCCACACCGGGTTTTCCGATAAAAATAATATTCTCGCCTCTCTCCACAAAGTTGCCGCAACTCAGATCCATGATCTGTTGTTTGTTGACGTTAGGTTGCCTATCAAAAGGATAAGATGAGAGTGTCCAATTCCATGGAATACGGGCATTTTTGATTCGGTTAATCAGGCTGCGTTCTTTTCTGTAACGCATTTCCTCTTCAAGAAGAAGCGTTAGTGTGTGACTGGTGGAAAAGGCTTTTTTTTCAGATTGCACCAGCACTTCATCCACAACCCCTTCTATTCCTTTTAATTTGAGCTCTTGGAGAAGCTCATGGAGTTTTGAACTGTTCATAAATTAAAATAGTCCCCCGCAATATAAGAGATAATCAACCTTTCCAGTCTCGCCAGGTCATAAAGGCCATACTTTTGAGCCTTTTGAATCGCCTTCATAAATGCCTCTTCAGGATAGGTACGTTTAAGTTCCAGCAATTTTCTGAATTTGATTACACCTCGGCCATGACATTTTTTTTTCAGCTGTGCCATATAGCTGTCAAGAATCGGATTGTTTCCTGTAAGCGCCCTCTCTTGTGCTGATGATGCAGACCGTGGGTAACTGATACGACGAACTTTATGGGAAGCATCGGTCTTCCGGCTGTCCCGTTTGTCCACCAGTCGCTGATGCTGCGCTACTTTTTTACGACCATGGTAAATCAATACTTCTTCTGGATGTTTCTGTACTTCTACCTGCTCTCCAATAAGCTGATATGGAAGAGAATAGCGGTTTGTGTCCAGCTGAATATATCCTTGTATATCCACAACCCGGTAACACGTCACATATACCGGGGGGATATACAAAGGCAGTGGCTTAAGGAAGGGCTTTTCCATGATATATACCTGTTCCGGAGTCATTTTCAACGACCGTTTGTGCTTTTTGTCAGACACATTGATGCACCATTCAATGCCCTGGTGATTGAGATCATTCCAGTCACTAAAGGTTCTTCCTGCAAGAAAATTTCTTTCCACATAGTAAAATGGCCTTTCCACCCGGGCCTTTCTGTCAGGATGACCAACGCTGTGGGGAATAAATACCGTGCTGAACAATCGGCCAATCTGGCGGATTTCAGGGGCAATCGTTGCATCGGGACCCGCCCCCTGAACCACCAGAACACTGGTATTATCAATGGTACACCTGGCACAACTTCCATCCATGTGCAAAAGTGCATCAATCAAAAAACATCTTGCTTCAAACCGGGTAAAGCGTGGATAAAACCGGATATAGATTTTTCGACAATAAGCAAGAGCCAGTGAAGCGCATTGAACAGGCTGTGTTTTGTTCCCCAGTACAATTTTATACGGTGATGTGTCATGCTGCATTTCTTCTCCAGGTGCGAAATTGTAACTTCCGGCAGGTTTTTTTTCCTTTTTGCCCAATCCTTCCTGATTGATCAGCCATCTAAGGGATGAATAGGGGATATCAATACTGTACTGCTCTTTCAAAACTTCTCCAATCCGGACAGCATTGCCGCAACAAAACGGGAACAATTCCCTGATAATCGGTAGATGCTGATGATATTTTGAGGTTTTTGGATTCAGCACATCATGTTTGCCACTGAGTACCGATTTCACGGTATTTTTTGATATCCCAAGAGAGTTAGCAATTGTTTTAATAGCCATATTCCGTTTATGCATCTCTTTGATTGCATCTTGGGTTGCAGGTTTAATCATGGCACATCACCTCTTCATGTAAATGGTTAAAAACTGTGTAAGCTTCATTAAGTGCATCCAGTAACTTTTTACGCATACCGGCTTCCTGACCAGGATATATTGCCCTTCCATGATTTTGGTTTAGGTTCTTCAAGACAGCACAGACTGAGATAATATCCTTTAACCACAGGCCTTCAATCCCGCCAGCCAGTGTCAGGGACCTGTGTTCCTGATGTTTACTTTGCACTGCCTTTAAAAACAATGACGGTTCGCCAATCATTCTTGAGCGGACACAGTGATTTGATTTTTTGTATATTTCAAAAAAATGCTGCATATCTCTTGTGGACATAGGATTTTTCTTCAAATAAGCGGTCAGTTTTAGGGCATGATCGCTGTTGGCGCGCGCCAACGGTACCAGGATTCTTGTGGCAGACCACATGGAAATTGCACCGGTACTGACGGCTGCAAGAATTTCTTCCGGGAGTTCACGCACCAAATCCAGTCGTCTTTTAACAAAGCTTTTATCACGCCCTATCAACTCGGCTGTTTCGGATATTCCCAGTTTAAATCTAAGAATAAATTCGCTCAGCAATGATGCCTCTTCAAAAACTTCCCAGGATCTGCCATCATTATTTTTAAGCATTGACAGCACTGCACCCTTTTCATCTGATTCGTGAACGACACCCACAGCCTGGTCCATGCCACACATTCTGATTGCTTTGACACGCAAGTAGCCGTCAATCAGGATAAACTGATTGCCCACTCCCTGTGTCACAACCACCGGGTTGATCTGCCCAAACTGTTCCAAGGAACGGCACAGTTTATTGAGCACTTCCTTTCTATAAATCCTGGTATGGTCATATCGAAGATCCAGCTGATGAATATCTATATTTTTTATTTGTGTCGTCATGCACCCTTATTTAATACATTACCCAGCCTATGACCATCACGTCCTATCTTTGCAATCATTGCTTTTATGCAGAAGTTTCTTCGTAATTCTCTGATTTTATTGGCATATCAACTATTATCACGTCCATCTTTGCAAACTCGGGATTATCTACAGAAATTATCGTATATCTTCCTGATTTTATAGAATTTTGATCGTTTGACACGTCCATCTTTGCAATCGAATTATAAATACATGTGTGGTTTGATACAGACCGTTTTTTTCGGTTTCGTTCGGCTTGAGCCAACCTGTTCTTTTCAGTATGTTCAGGATTCTTTTCTCTGTAGCTTTTGTAATAATCCGGATTCTTTTTAAGCCATCGTTCTTGAGCATCTTGTTTATTTTGACGATAATCCTCATCTGTTCGTATTTTTTTCTTCTGCCAGGCATTCTTCCTGGCTCGCTGGCATATTTTCCTTTTACAATATGTTTGATCAGGCCTTTGAGGGCTGATTTCAAAAAGTCGCCTACAGTTTTTGCAAGGACATTTATCCATGTTTATTCTCCTAGTAGTTCGTTGTCAGGAGCTTAAATCGTAAAAAGATAAATGGCTAAATTATAATTCTTTGATTGGTATTTGGGGGGGAATGTTGCGGGTGGTCGAGGGGGCAAAAAAACTTAGAATATTGTGGTCAAAAGATCTTAGAGTTAAAGTTTTCCGCAAACATGGAGTTTGATATCTCTTGATGGTTCAGATTTAGGATACCAAGGGACTGTCGATACTTATGACACAGGTTCTCCAACAATGCGAATTCTTAATAATTGGCAAGAATATTATAATGCTGATCTCTATATTGAGACATTAGTCCGCATTGATTCTCACGATGAAGCCTATCATAGAACAAACAAGGTAATTATATCTTTTTCCTCTTCAGAAGAAATTCAATATTTAGCACAGCTTCGACTGGATTATTATAATGTACAAACACCAATAATGGACCTATTTCTAAGTGTCCATAATAATGGCCCACCAGATCATGATCAAATTCTGGTGAGCACCCCAGTATCAATAGATTTTGACACTTTTTACAAGATGGTCATTCAGATTGATTCTGACCAGTTTATGAATGTATCCGTATACGATATGGATGGTGCATTACTCGGCAATGTCAGCTCTCCGAAAGTATTGTCTGCTAATTTTGGAGCAATAGCAATTGGAGGCCGCTATAAGACAACGTTCAACGATTTTTCTTTAACAGGCAATAGTGCTCAGTATGTATTTAAAGATGATTTTGACTATCCTGGCTACACCCTCCAACACTGGATGTTCACATATCCATTATGGTCTTTTCATGAATTGGACTTAAATTCTGATCCAGTCAATTTAGGCCTAAGAGGAAAATACGATGAGAATATAGGCGATGATGCAATGGCAATTGTGGAAAAAGGTATCAGGGTGAGCACCCAAAACGTTTTTTTGAAAACCGGCATTATGGTTCTCAATAAAGAAATCATTGAACCGGGTACCACCACACCTAAAGATCAGGGAGGAGGTTTGTACATCTTCGATCTATGCAGCAATACTGGTATTCATTCAAGTCTTTTTTATTCATATGGTGAAGATATTTGGATCCATAGTGCTGGTGGTGTTGAAGAGGATAATGACGTTGAAGTCTTCGTTAATAATATAGAATTCGACAGAATGTATTATCTTGATCTTTCCACGAATAGTAATAATAAAGTATCTTCTACATTAATAGATGATCAAGGAAATATAATTTCCACCATCTCAGATGTGCCTATTTTCGGCCCAGAATGGGGTATAGCCGGAGTTTACTCACAAAGCGATGCCGTCTTTGATAATTTTATTTTAAACTCTTCAGCGGCTCCAGTTAAGGCATGTTTTGCTGATTTCAATCAGGATGGAGATGTGGATGGGGAGGATCTATCAACTGCAATCATCACATACCCCAATGCGACTGTAAATGATATTGCCTCATTTGCCCAGGACTTTGGAAAAACAAACTGCCCAAACTGCTATGCACCGGATGATCCAGATGAAGACGGCACTCCAAGTGATGGCGACTTCAGTGGAATATAGGGAGATAACCCCCCTGTAGGGGGGGGATAGATACCTGTGATGACAATTGCCCTGATACAGCGAACCCGAACGATTCCCACTGTGAACTATGTCTATCTATATGGGGTTCCGGTTGGAAATTAACGGCGTGCACTGGTATTTTAAAGACTCAGTCCAGACGAAATTTGAGCACCCCTACATATGGTATATAAGAATTTTTCAGCTTTGAGATTATAATTCAATTATATGGGCCAATGGCTTCATGGTTGGGCATTCTTTCAGATTACAGTTGATAATATATAAAAAACACAGTAGCCGTTTATCTTTTTGCCCCCCAACTCCCTTGTTGAAACAATTCTGTGCAATGTCGTGCCACTCAAAATTCAAAATCGTTCAATGGCATACAAACCCATTTCTATTTTAGCCCTGTTACCCCCTTAGGCTAAAAGTAAAAGACAGATCAAATGGACTTAAAAA
>JASJGP010000065.1:0-10092 GCA_033791485.1 Desulfobacterales bacterium
TCAGATTTACCTCTTTTGGCAAAAGAGATACGTAAAGTCATCGTGGATGTTGTATCTAAAAACGGCGGTCACCTTGCTTCAAGCCTCGGAGCTGTTGAACTGGCTATTGCTGTTCATTACGTCTTTAATACACCTGTTGATAAAGTAATCTGGGATGTCGGTCACCAGACTTATGCACATAAAATACTTACCGGACGAAGGAACCGTTTTCACACATTAAGGCAGCTTGATGGTATTTCCGGTTTTACCCGCAGCAGTGAAAGTGATTTTGATGCATTTTCAACAGGTCACAGCGGAACCTCGATTTCAGCAGGGCTAGGCATAGCCTGCGCCAAACATCTGAAAAATGAAACCTCTAAGGTAATTGCTGTAATCGGGGATGGTTCCATGACTTCGGGAATAGCCTTTGAGGGTTTGAATCAGGCAGGAGACACACATAAAGATAAAGATATTATTGTAATATTAAACGATAATGATATGTCCATTTCACGTAATGTAGGCGCGCTGTCTTCTTTTTTAAGCAGAAAATTATCCACAAAAAAATTGCAGGAATTAAGAAAGGATTTTGGAGCTTTTTTAAAATCACTGCCAAAGGTGGGAGATGATATTTATCAAATTGCAAAACGAACAGAAGATTCTTTTAAAACATTTGTTACTCCCGGTATGCTGTTTGAGGCTTACAACTTTGAATATTTTGGACCGATAAAAGGGCATAACCTGAATCATCTTATCGATATTTTAAATAATATAAAATACTTAAAAGAACCTGTCCTCCTTCACGTTAGAACGATAAAAGGAAAAGGGTATACTCCTGCAGAAAAAAATCCTGTATATTTTCATGGTTGCGGCAGCTTTGATGCTAAAACCGGTAACTGTATAAGCAAATCTGATTTAACTCCCACCTATACCGAAGTTTTCGGCGATGCCATGGTTGAACTTGCCAAAAAAGACAAAAAAATTGTAGCGGTCACAGCGGCCATGCCTGAAGGCACGGGACTTGTCAAATTTGCCGAAGCTTATCCGGATCGCTTTTTTGATGTCGGTATTGCCGAACAGCATGGAGTCACCTTTGCAGCAGGATTGGCAACAGAAGGTTTTAAACCTGTCGTGGCAATCTATTCCACCTTTTTGCAGCGTGCTTATGACCAGATACTGCACGATGTCTGTTTGGAAGCCCTGCCCGTTGTTTTTGCCATTGACAGAGGCGGCATAGTTGGTGAGGATGGAGCCACCCATCACGGGGTCTTTGACCTCTCATATCTTAGAAGTCTTCCCAATATGACTGTCATGGCTCCAAAGGATGAAAATGAGCTGCGCCGGATGCTTATAACCGCCCTTTCTCATAAAGGTCCCATTGCAATTCGATATCCTAGGGGGAAAGTAGCAGTTTCGAAGATAAAAGAAAAAAATGCTCTGATTTCTATTGGAAAAGGGGAAATTTTAAATAAAGGAGATGACATCATTATTTTTTGTATCGGCCGGACCGTTTGTGAATCACTATCTGCACATTCAGAATTGTTGAGTTTAGGAATATCCGCAACTGTTGTTAATTGTCGTTTTGTAAAGCCTCTTGATACAGATTTAATATGCTCTCTTGTCAGAAAAATTCCTCGAATAATTACTGCGGAAGAAAATGTTCTCCAGGGAGGTTTCGGAAGCGCAATTCTCGAATGTTTAAATGATAACAACATCACTTCATTTTCTCTCAAACGAATAGGTATTGCAGATACTTTTGTTGAGCACGGTTCACAGAATCTTCTCAGGGCAAAATACGGCATTGATGCACAGGGTATTGTAAATACAGCGAAAGAACTTATGGCTCATTGAGCATGTAAGCTAAAGACAGTTATTATGCCGGCAAATAAACAACGACTCGACCTGGCTGTTGTGGAAACAGGACTTGCACAGAGCAGGCAGCGTGCGAAAGCCCTGATCATGGAAGGAAAAATCCTGGTCAATGATCAACCGGTTGATAAGCCTGGAACCCTGGTTTCAAAAAATGATCATTTATTCCTTAAAGGGTGTGACATTCCCTATGTGAGCAGAGGCGGACTTAAGCTGGCGTCAGCCCTAAAAGCCTTTGATATAAATGTCGATGGTTTTTCCTGTCTGGATGTTGGAGCATCTACAGGCGGATTTACAGATTGCCTTCTACAGCAGGGCGCAGAAAGAGTTTTTGCAGTTGATGTGGGGTATGGGCAACTGGCATGGAAGTTAAGGCAGGATTCACGGGTTATCATTATCGAACGCACAAATATCCGCCACATGCCGCTAAATGCCCTGCCCTGCCCTGTTGATCTTATAACAATAGATGTTTCCTTTATTTCTCTTAAAATTGTTGTTCCTGCCGTTATGAAGTTCATGAAAAAGGTTGCAAGTATCGTTGCCTTAATTAAACCACAGTTTGAAGTTGGCAGGGGAAAGGTTGGAAAAGGAGGTGTGGTGCGTAACCCTGATTTGCATAATGAGGTGATATCTGAGGTCACTGATTTTTTCATTGAAAAAGGTTTTTTATGCAAACCGGTCATCCCCTCTCCAATACTTGGCCCTAAAGGAAACAGGGAATTTTTTATTCATTTAAATATTGATTGTTGATTTTTTATTCATTTGCGGGTAGAAACCAGTTCTTGCCGGAAATATAAGATCTATTAATTATAAAAAACAGAAATAAAATTGTTCCATGCTTTCGTGATTATATTTTTTTCAAATGCATTACTTTAACAAAGAATTAAAAGAGAGGAGCCTAAATGACTGATAGAGTGGATGAAATTAGGAACATTGCACTTGTTGCTCATCAGGGAGCAGGAAAAACTACACTTGCCGAAATTATGCTTTTTAAAGCAGGAATCAGCAAAAGGGTTGGACGTGTTGAAGATGGCAACACATTAATGGATTTTGAGCCGGAAGAAATAAAACGCAATTCAAGTATAAGCAGTTCGTTCCATCAATACGACTGGGATAAACATACAGTAACCCTTATTGATACACCTGGAGATCAAAATTTCTTTACAGATACAAAGATATGCATGCAGGCTGCAGATGGCGCGGTCGTTGTTATTGATGCAGTGGATGGTGTAAAAGTTCAAACCGAGCAGGCGTGGGAATTTGCCAAAGATTATAAAATACCATGTCTTATTTTTATAAATAAACTCGACAGGGAAAGGGCTGATTTTTCGCGCACGTTTAAAGATGCAAAAGAATGTTTCAAACCGAAATCGATTATTACACAACTTCCTATCGGAACAGAAGAAGACTTTAAAGGTATTGTTGATCTTGTCAGCATGAAAGCTTATACATATGATGCGGACGGCAAGGCTACAAAAGGCGACATACCATCGGATATGCACGATATTGTTGCAACAGAGAGGGAGGCATTTATTGAAAATGTTGCGGAAGCCGATGATGAACTGATTGAACGGTACCTTGAAGGAGAAACCCTGTCTGATGATGATTTAATGGCTGCTTTAAAGAAAGGGACGTTATCCGGTGAGTTTGTTCCGGTTCTTTGCGGATCTGCGACTAAAAACATAGGCATTGATTTGCTGATGAACTTTATAACAAACTGTATGCCCTCCCCCATTGACCGGGGTTTAAAAATTGGCGTTGATCCCAAAAAAGGAAACGAAATTGAACGAAATCCCGACCCTGATGCGCCCTTTTCAGCTTTTGTATTTAAAACCGTGGCTGACCCTTATGCCGGTCGACTTTCAATTTTCAGGGTGATTTCAGGAACCCTTGGATCTGACGGTACTTTTTATAATGTTAATAAGGAAACAAAAGAGCGTTTCAATCAGTTGCTGACCATTGCAGGAAAAGAACAAAAAACAACCACAGGCGCAGGACCTGGGTCTATTGCAGCAGTTGCAAAACTCAAGGAAACAACCACAGGCGATACACTATGCGATGAGACCGCCAGGATAAAATATGCCAGTGCAGACCCCTTGCCCAATCTTATCTCTTTTGCCCTTGAATCCAAGACAAAGGGAGATGAGGACAAGATATTCATTTCATTGAGCAAACTTTTAGAGGAAGATACAGCATTGGTAATTGAACGTAATGCGGAAACAAATGAGATTCTCTTATCCGGAGCAGGCCAGATTCATGTTGAGACCACTATAGAAAAACTGAAAAGAAAGTTTAATGTTGAAGCAATCCTTAATACTCCAAAAGTTCCCTATAAGGAGACCATTAAAAAGAAAGTCAGGGTTCAGGGAAAGCATAAAAAGCAGTCCGGTGGCCATGGGCAATATGGTGACTGCTGGATTCAAATGGAACCTCTGCCCCGTGGGAAAGGTTTTGAGTTCGTTGATGCCATTGTAGGTGGAGCAATACCAAGAACTTACATACCGGCTGTTGAGAAAGGAATTGTTGAATCGTCTCCAAAAGGGATTCTTGCGGGGTTTCCATGCATCGATTTCAGGGTTACACTGGATGACGGTTCATTTCATGCTGTTGATTCTTCTGAAATGGCATTTAAAATTGCGGGTTCCCTTGCTTTTAAAAAAGCTGCTGAAGCCGCCAAACCGGTTTTGCTGGAACCTATCATGAAGGTCACCATTACAACGCCTGATGAATACATGGGCGATATCATGGGAGATCTGAACAGTAGACGCGGCAGGGTGCTTGGCATGGACAGCGCAGGCAAAAACCAGGTGATAAATGCAAATGTGCCGATGTCCGAATTTTTGACATATGCCCCGGATCTGAGATCGATGACAGGCGGCAGAGGCATATTTTCCATGGAATTTTCGCATTATGACGAAGTCCCTTCCCAGATATCAGAAAAGATCATAGGGGAAATGAATAAGGTTAAAGAATGACCGAGTTAGGTGTTGCGGGTTACGAGTCAGGATAAATCAGTACATGACACCGTAGCTGTTGTAACTATCAGTTTTGTAAGTACTTTATTGAACCGCAGTAATTCGAAGCGCCCCCTTCGTAATTCTGCGGTTCCTTGTTCGGTATTCAAGTAATACTCATTTATCACCACACACTCATGCACTTCTTACATGGTGCATATCCTTCCCAAAATGCATCCCATCTGCTTGAAAAATAGATCTTATCTCTTATTTCTATTCCAAAACGGCATGTTTTAAGATGAAACCGTTTTGATTTTTTATTTCCTATATAACCCTCCCCTTTTTCTTTCCAATTGCACCAGATTCCTTTTTTCCCCGACATTGCTTTCCGCTGTGCTTTAAGCAGCACTGAACTATATCTGCTATTTGGGTTTCGAGTCAAAAAGAAGCCATATCCCTGTTCCAATATTTTTTCATTTATAAAGCTGCCGTCTGACAGGAATACATAAGCAAGCAATCTTCCATATTGATCGCGTTGCTCTTTGTCAAATTCAATACGAACTTTCTTTTTAAATACAAGGGATTTGTTAAATAGTTTTGCTTTGTACCCATAAGGCTCGGCTTTTTTATCTCCATGGTCGATTTCAGGAGTATTAATCCCGATATACCTTATACAACGATTGTCATTTAAGATAATGGTGTCACCGTCATTTACCCACTTAACCTTAACCAGTTCTTCCGCAAACAGTTCTGAGGTTGTTAAAAAAAGAAAAATATAAATCAGTAAAAAACAGCATAAAGATTTTTTCATGATATTTAACTTTGTTAAGAAGTTAAGTAGTTGAGTTGTTAAGTAGTCAAACGCAGATCATCAATCCAAATATTCTTCATCAAGTCCGCAGTGAACCGCCGCGCTTTCATCAAGCATTTTTGATAAACCACCTCGATCAGATGGAACAAATCCAAAAGATTTTTTCCATACTTCATCATCTTCCATACAAAAATAGACCATAACATCCGAAGAATATTCTCTTATCAATCTTAACATTTTACTGTAGAGATTAATGCGTAAAGGTTTAAAATACCTCATTTTACCGTCCAGGCCTGAGATGAATTCGCCGTATATTATCTTAGAATCAGGAAAACGTGTCTGTATTATCGTTTTTAAAGACGGCATATAACGAAAAGTACCAAGGCTTATCCACACAATATTTTCTGAAGAAACATGGGAAAATATCTGTTCAACCACCTGCCTGTAATCTTCTTCACATCCATCATAAATAAACATGGGATCAAAATGAAAGGCGACAGGGTAACCCCACGACTCACATTTAGCAGCAGCTTTAAGCCTGGCTGAAAGTGATGCTGTATTGCGTTCTTCATCGCGAATTACCTTATTTGTATTAAGAGACCAGGAAACTATTGTTTTACGGTTGTGTTGAAGTTTTTTCAGTCTATTGACAGCCGTTGTTTTGGTTTTCAGTTCCAGTACCGTATTAGACTGGCCCGAAAATTTCGGTACCAGCAAGTTTGAAAGGTCGGTCCAGGGTTCCCATATCATACTGTCTGTAAACTCTCCGGTTCCTATCCTGTAGATTTTATTTTCTGCAAACAGATCTTCGAGTTCTAAAAGAAGAGCTTCATGGTTTACAAAATACTGCAGAACAGGTGGGTGAAAATAAGACTGCAAAATACAGTAGGAACAATCCATACTGCAGAAAGTTCCTATATGCAGAATCTTATAGCCACAGCAGGTATAATAACTGGTTCCCGGACATTTCTTGACGAAAGCACCCTTGTTTCGTGTGAGAAAGAGTATTTCCTTCCCCTTCTGTACCGGATCATCAGCCTGGGCTATCAAACTATAAACCTCTTTTACATTCCGAACTATTAAAGAAGGGCATTTAAAACGAGACATGATGGATTCAGTTAGGGGAGAATCGGCAATTTTCTGATCAATATAAATTTTTAAAGGTTGCACTTTGATTTTTTCCTAAACTACATGGATTGACGATTTGCGATTGTATATTGAAGATTTGCAGACTTCTCCAAAGCAGTTAAAGCTACGACGGCTGAATCTTCAATCATCAAGCTTCAATTAATTTTAAATACCATCAATCACAGATATTTCCAAGGATAAAAAAGAGGATAAAAAAGAGTATTATTGACACACAGACTCCTTTATTATAGACCAAGCTATGACTGGCGATAAAAGAAAAGGCAAAAGATTGGCGGGGCTGTTTTTGCTCGGCTGTTTGCTGTTCAACTTTCCTATCCTGTCTTTGTTCAATCTCAAGATTATGCTGTTCGGTATACCCTTGCTGTATCTTTATGTTTTTTCTACCTGGCTCATAGTAGTAGCGCTAATATATTTAATTACAAAATTCAGCAAAGACACTACTATATAACAACTCCTCCTGCCGAGGCAATTAATGTTAAAAACAGAAGCCATACTATTTTTTTCATTCGGTTATATGGGGCTTCTTTTTGCCATTGCATATTTTGGTGACAGGCATGCCAAAATCGGCCGCAGCATTATCAGCAATCCGTATATTTATACTCTCTCTATGGCTGTTTACTGCACAGCCTGGACTTTTTATGGCAGCGTTGGCCGTGCAGCAGTCACAGGCCTGGGCTTCCTGCCTATCTATATCGGCCCTACCCTTATGGCGGCACTGGGGTGGCTTGTGCTGCGAAAGATCATACGGATAAGCAAGATACACCATATCACCTCCATAGCTGATTTTATTGCTTCCCGATACGGCAAGAGCTCAACATTGGGGAGTGTGGTTACCATTATTGCCGTTTTGGGTATCATCCCGTATATTTCACTTCAACTAAAGGCTATTTCAACAAGCTTTATGATCTTAAAGGGGTATCCGCTGATCAATATGCCGGGCCATTTTGCAGAAATATCCTTCCTTAAAGACACTGCATTTTATATCGCATTGATATTGGCAGTTAATGCCATACTTTTTGGAACACGCCATCTTGATGCAACTGAACGCCATGAAGGTCTGGTTGCGGCTATCGCATTTGAGTCGATAGTAAAATTGTTAGCTTTCCTTGCCGCCGGCATCTTTGTTACATACGGAATTTACAACGGTTTTGGTGATATATTTGAAAGGGCCAAAGCAATACCCGAATTAAAACAGACGTTTACCATAGGAACATGGAGTGGTAAATATATTGACTGGAGCATATATATTTTTCTTTCAATGATGTCCATATTATTCCTGCCCCGTCAATTTCAAGTGGCAGTTATTGAAAATGTAAATGAAGAACATTTAAATAAAGCCATCTGGCTTTTCCCCCTATATTTACTGGCCATAAATATTTTTGTTCTACCAATCGCTTTTGGAGGTGTACTCCATTTCACCAATGGAAGCGTGGATGCAGACACTTTTGTCTTAACCCTCCCAATGTCACATCATCAACAAAGCCTTGCAGTGTTTGTATTCATAGGGGGAATGTCTGCCGCAACCGGCATGGTTATCGTTGCAACCATCGCTCTTTCTACTATGATCTGTAATGATCTTGTTATGCCGGTACTACTGCGTCTCCAATTTATTAATCTTGCCGGACGTAGTGACTTGAGCAGCTTTCTTTTATTTATTCGCCGAGGGAGCATTATACTGGTACTGCTTTTTGGTTATGCTTATTTTCATTTTATCGGTGAATACTATACCCTGGTTTCCATCGGGCTTATCTCTTTTACAGCAGTAGCACAGTTTGCCCCGGCTATTTTAGGAGGTATATTCTGGAAAGGCGGGACACGATCCGGTGCATTAAGCGGGCTGGTTCTAGGTTTTCTGGTCTGGGCATACACCCTTGTTTTTCCTTCCCTGGTTCAGGCAGGATTTCTGCCTAAAAAGTTCGTTACCGAGGGTCCTTTTAGCCTTGAGCTGCTTAGACCTTTTCAACTGTTCGGTCTCCAGGGCTTTGATCATATCACACATGCAGTTTTCTGGAGCATGCTTATTAATATCACGGCTTACGTGGGCGTATCGCTTTTTAGCCGTGCAAGTGCAATAGAACATACCCAGGCAGCTTTTTTTGTAGATGTATTTAAGTATTCGGAGAAACCGGAAAAATCGTCTTTCTGGAGAGGAACAGCGTCGGTTAGGGATCTCCAATCCCTACTCATGCGATTTTTAGGAAAAAAGAAAACCGATAAAGAGTTATCTTTTTATGCCAAAGAGCACAATATTATATGGGAAAATAAATTGACTGCCGATGCCGATATGGTTAGTTATGCAGAAAAATTACTAACAGGTGTTATAGGCTCTGCATCGGCACGTATAATGGTATCATCGGTTGTAAAAGAAGAGCCTCTTGGCATAGATGAAGTAATGGATATTCTTGATGAAACGCGTGTAGTTATTGCATACAGCCGTGAGCTGGAAAGAGCGACCGTAGAGCTCAAAGCTGCCAACAAACGCCTTAAAGAACTAGACAGACTGAAAGATGAGTTTATCTCAACGGTCACACATGAATTACGAACCCCACTGACATCTGTGCGATCTATATCAGAAATACTTTATGATAATCCTGATATTGATGTAGCAAAGCAAAAAAGTTTTTTAGAAATTATTATCAAGGAAAGCGAGAGGTTAACCAGACTTATCGTTCAGGTGTTGGATTTCCAGAAGATCGAATCAGGCAAAATGGAATGGGAAATTTCCCAGGTTGACTTTAAAGAAGTTATTAAAGATGCTGTGTTGGCTACAAGCCGTTTTATACAGGATAAAAAGGTTAAGATTGAATCCAACCTGCCCGATTCATTCCCTTTGATTGATGGAGATAAAGATCGGTTGATTCAGGTTATGGTAAATCTTATTTCCAATTCAATAAAATTCTGCGACAGCGACCAGGGTGTTATATCCGTGGATCTTAAAGCTAAATCAAATCATTTGAAAGTCGATGTGAAGGATAATGGAATCGGAATCAGCCGGAAGAACCAGAAGATTATCTTTCAGGAATTTCAGCAGGTTAAAGATACTTCTACGGGACGTCCGCCGGGAAGCGGCCTTGGACTTGCAATTACCAAGCGGATTGTCGATTTTCATAAGGGAAAAATCCGGGTCAAAAGCAAGCCCGGAAAAGGTTCAACTTTTTCGCTTACTTTGCCATTTGAGCATTTAAAAACCGGAAACAAGTATCTAATAAAGTCTTTGAATAAGCGCCGGGTGGCTAAGTAAAAAGTTCGATTTAGACGGTTTCGTAAAAAGTTCAAATTCAAGGCGTGCAATTTTTGTAATCATGAGGCGTACTTATGGTACGTTGAATGATT
>JASJGP010000066.1:0-5483 GCA_033791485.1 Desulfobacterales bacterium
GGTTAGAAATTTAGGCTTTTCCGCCCTTTGGACTGGTATCTGTGATTTGGACTCGTCTGGCATGGTTTCCTCTTAGTACCTTAGTTGTAAATTTGTTGTTTGTAATATGGAAAAAATAAAACCAATCACGAAAACACGAAAAAGGGAAAGCACGAAATTATAATTTTATTTTTTTCGTGTTTTCGTAATAAAAAATCTTTTTCTTTTCCGTCTTGTACGGGGTAATCTTCTACCTCACGGATGTTCCTGGCTTCATTTTTTTATCAAAAGTGGCAATGGAGCATACTTTATCATCAACAGCGGCCAGCAGCATTCCGTTGGACTGTACCCCCATTATTTTGGCTGGTTTTAAGTTTGCAGCAATAAGAACCTGTTTGCCTGTCAGGTCATCAGGGTTGTAGCTTTCCGAGATACCGGCAACAATTGTTCTTTTTTCACCTATATCCACTTCAAGCTTAAGAAGTTTTTTTGCTTTTGGTATCCCTTCGGCATGAATAACTGTTCCAACCCTGAAATCTATTTTTGCCAGTTCTTCAAATGTAATTTCCGGCTTAATTCCGAACACTCTATCACCCACCTCGGCTTCTCTTTTTATATCAGCCCTGATTTTTTTAAGATCGATTCTCGGGAAAAGAGTAATCGATTTTAAAAGTTTTGTGCCGGGCTCCAGTCTTTTCCAGGTATAGAGCCGATCAAAAGTATAAAATGGCTCTGATACATCCATACCAAGATGCTTTTGCATCAGCAGGGCGGTATCCGGCATTACAGGGTAGATCATACCGGATATGATTCTCAAGCCTTCAAGGAGATTATAGATAATGGTCTGAAGTTGTTTTTTTGCTGATTTTTTCTTTGCAAGCACCCATGGAGCGGTAACATCAATATATTTATTCATGCTGCCGATAAATACCCAGACCGCCTCTAATGCTTTGTGAAAGGCAAAGATTTCCATCTCCTTTTCAAATTCTTCAACAGCAGTCAGTGCGTCCGGTTCAAGGCCGGGCTTTAACTCTTCTTCTGCTTGAGGATCAGTCTCAGGTACAACCCCGTTGAAATACTTGTGTGCCATTGAAAGAATCCTTGAAAACAGATTGCCAAGGTCATTTGCCAGATCTGAATTGATTCTTTGCACAAAGGTCTCTTCTGAAAAGCTTGAATCAAGCCCGAAAACCATATCTTTTAAAAGGAAAAACCTGAATTGATCAAGGCCGTAGATTTCCTTTAGTTGAAGAGGCTCCACTACATTTCCAAGACTTTTAGACATCTTGGATTGATCGACATTCCAGTATCCATGAACATTCAGATGTTTATATATGTCAATTCCGGCTGCTTTTAACATGATTGGCCAGTAAATGCCATGTGGTTTAAGAATATCCTTGGCCACGATGTGCTGGGCCACAGGCCAGTACTTTTTAAAAAGATCACCATCAGGATATCCCAGCGCGGAAACATAATTTAAAAGGGCATCGAACCAGACATATGTAACATAGTCCTTGTCAAAAGGAAGCGTAATGCCCCACTTGAGGCGTGTTTTCGGCCGGGAAATACACAGATCTTCAAGAGGTTCTTTTAGAAAGGATAGAACTTCGTTTTTATAACGTTGTGGACGAATAAAGTCAGGATTTTTTTCAATATGATTTATAAGCCAATCCTGGTACTTACTCATTTTAAAAAAATAATTCGATTCTTTGATAACTTCAGGGGATGTTTCATGGTCAGGACATTTGCCGTCCACAAGCTCCCGCTGAGTGTAGAAGCGCTCGCATCCAAAACAGTAAAGCCCTTCATATTCACTGAAATATATGTCTCCCGAGTCGTAAATTTTTTGAAGGATTTGCTCTACCACTGCTATATGAGAAGGATCGGTGGTTCTGATAAAATAATTGTACTTTATATTAAGATCGGGCCACAGGTTCTTAAAAAGTGCGCTGATATTGTCAACATACCTTCTGGAGCTTAAATTTTCCTTTTTTGCAGCCCGCACAATCTTGTCCCCGTGTTCGTCCGTGCCGGTGAGAAAAAAGACGTCCTTTTTGCGCATTTCATTGAACCGGCTAGCAACATCGGCTATGATTGTTGTATATGCATGTCCCAGATGGGGCCTTGCATTAACATAATAAATCGGCGTTGTTATGTAAAAGGGTCCTGGCATTTTTCAAAGGTCTCTTTCGTTTTAAAGTTTATCTAAAGTAGTTTCTATTTCGTTGCCATCTTCTCTGCGGATGGTTATTTGACTGCTTATTACATTGTGCCTGACTACCTTTCCTTTTCCAGCCGATGTGCTTACAGTCTTATCTATTTTTGGAAATTTTTTCTTAAGCGCAAGGTAAGTTTCATATTCAAATTTAAGGCAGCACATAAGACGACCACACAGACCGGAGATCTTGGTGGGGTTTAAAGAAAGCTTCTGTTCTTTTGCCATGCGAATCGAAACATGTCCGAATTTTTCAAGAAATGACGTGCAGCAGATTTCACGTCCGCACCTTCCGATTCCGCCGCACATTTTGGCCTGATTTCGTATTCCCACCTGGCGCATCTCAACCCTTGCACCAAGCTCTTTGACCAGCATTTTTACAAGCTGACGGAAGTCAACGCGACCATCTGATGTAAAGAAAAAAGTTAATTTATTCGAATCAAAGGATTTTTCAACGGAAAATAGGTTCATGTTAAGACCGAGTTCCTTAATACACTTTAAGCAATAACTGTGACCTTTGTTTTCAGCTTCAATATTTTTTTCTCTTTGAAGAAAATCTTTTTCACCGGCCAGGCGAAATACTTTTTTAAGAGGCCTTTGTGGTGGACGTTCGTCAAAGGGAACAGGTGTCAGGGCCACGGTTCCGAAACCAAGCCCTTTCTCGGTCTGCACAATCACACAGTCATCCCGGTTCAGTACAAATGCTCCGCAGTCAAAGTCATAAACCTTGCCGGAAGGCTTAAATGTAATTCCTACTACTTTTTTCATTTGTTAATGGTTTCCCTGCCACTCCCGATTCGCATCATCATAGTTTCCAGTGTGAGCCTTAAATTGGCATTTGACTGAATATCTTTTTGCGCCGCCTGGATTGCATCGATTTTAAGCAGAAGCGATTTAATGTCAATTTTTTGTGAAGCATATTGAATCTTTTCTATTAAATCTTTGTTAATGATTTTTTCAGGGTGAAAATTATATATTACAAGGTCCCTTAGCCAGGACTTCATTATCTCAAGTGAATCAAAAAGAAAATCTTTATTTTTCTTCAGCATTTCAGCGAATGCCATAAGCATGCCGGAAGACATTGAAAATAAAGCCCCAGGTTGATCGGATTGATCAGCTTGGTCAGGGCCGACGGCATTTATAAGCCAGTTCCTGCGATTTATCCAGCTTGAGTTGTTCATGGCAAAGGCTCTGGAAATACTTCCGTTTGCCATGGCGGCTATTATTGAAGCTTTATCCGGTGCGAGACCTTGATTTTCAATAAGTCGGGTTTCGATACTTTTTACAGAAACAGGGTTAAACCTGATATGCTGACAGCGTGAAATAATCGTTGGCAGAAGATCAGATATCTGACATGCAGTAAGTATTAAAATTGAGCTGTCAGGCGGTTCCTCAAGCATCTTGAGAAGGGCATTACTGGCTGAGGGATTCAAAGCGTGGGCATCAGATATTATTACCACCCGTACCCTTGCTTCATATGGTTTCATGGCAAGGGTATCACAAAAGCCTCTTATTTGATCAATCTTTATAGAAGCCCCGGAAGGCTTTATCCGAATGATATCAGGGTGATTACCAGATTCTATTTTTCGGCATGATCGGCAGTATCCACAAGGGTTGACAGCTGCAGGCAGGTCATTTTTGATAGTGGCATTATCAATAGATTCAGACCGCCCCGGCTTTTCACCCGTACAGTTGCATGCCATGGCAAAGGCTGTAGCCGCATCCTTTTTACCAACGCCTTCAATTCCTGTAAAAAGTAGTGCATGTGGTATGTTACGTTTTTTAAGAAAAGCAGCCAGAATTCGCACGGGCCGTTTCTGATCTGTTATCGAATCAAAGGTCGGACACAAAGTTAATAATCAACCCGTTCTTTTAATTCTTTTCCGGCTTTGAAAAATGGTAATCGTTTTGGATTTATAACGACTTTTGCACCGCTTTTCGGGTTTCTACCTGTATAGCTTTTATAATGTTTTACATAAAAACTGCACAGACCGCGAATTTCAACGCGTTCTCCCTGGGCCATGGCCTGGGACATATTATCGAAAAAAATCTGGATTACATTTGCTGCTTCTGCTTTCGAGATGTTTGCTTTTGTTTTAAGAGCGGAGATAAGCTCCAGCTTATTCATGTATCCTCCTTTATGCAATATATGGTGGAAATTGATTTATTTTGCATAATAAAACAAAACTTGATAAAAAGTCAAGGACTTATGAGAATATTTCAGACAATATTTCAACATCTTCTTTACTTACTTCAATACTTGCATATTGCCCAAGGGCCTCTATATTTACAACGACACGCTCCTGTCCCCTGTACCGCACAAAGATTCCTGATACGCCTGTAAGAGGGCCGGCTATTACAATAACCGGATCCCCCTTTTTCAAGCGATAGCCGGTTGAAACCTGATTATTTCCTTCAACCATGATTTTTAGTGATTCTATGGCTGTCCGGGGAACTGTAACAGGGCCATCCTTTGTACCGATTAATCGGACAGCTCCTGTTGTTTTTACGATTTCAAGATGGTTGTGAGGATTAAGATCGGTTTTAACAAACAGGTATCCTGGAAAAAGCGGAACTGTAATCATGGCTTTCCTGTCACGGCGCTTGCTTCTTACCTGAACTTTCGGGAGGAAAACCTCAACCGATTTATTAGTCAATCCGTCGTTGACTACGTTTTCGAACCTGCTTTTTGTATGAAGAACGTACCATAAATGTTGCAGTTTTGTTGCCATTAATTCCCCACTTCACCCAACCCATACAAATTGATGGAAAATTCATATTTACGGTCATCAGGCTCATCCGTGCAGCCTATCCCTACAGACCAGCACTGTGCCTGATATTTAATGCCTACACTCGTTTTGATTCGTTTATCATCGAGGATGTTGCGTTCATATCCGCCGTAAGCCGTCAGGTAATCTGTAATTTTTAAAGAAAGATCAGTAGTAATCGATTTAATAAAGTCTCTTGTGTACCTGTACTCGACAAATAATCTGTCGCCCCGATTATCCGACAGGCTCATCTTTGCATTATAGGATGGAAATTCATCATCATAAGAGCACCACCGGGCATCACCTTTAAACGACAGGTACTTTACCGGATAGAACTCCAGTTCACCTTTTACTGGAGAAAAAGGTCTCTGGTCCGTCTGGTTTTCCCACTTTTGCGGGTCATCCTCTCTGGCCTCATAAATGTCATAGCTCTGTTCAAGCTTGAACCAGAGGAATTGCCTGTAATTGTAGGTTGCCGGATCGTCATGTTCTTTTTTAAGGCTCTCATCAGTTTTTAACAC
>JASJGP010000067.1:0-3568 GCA_033791485.1 Desulfobacterales bacterium
ATGAGTGATTTCTCCCTTTCTGTTAATTCCCCTTCAGAAAATACAGCCCCATAATAATCAAAAAACTTTTTTGCTAAATCCGGGGCCTCCTTTCCGATCTCTTCGAACTTTGGAAGATCTTCCGGTTTATAGTAGGTTTCCATAGTTGAGCTCCTCCTTTTGTATTTTTAAATTGTAGTGTTTTTATCTTTTTTTGAACAAACCTTTCACAGCCTTCGGTCCCCATGTCCCTGAATCGTATGTAAAAAGGGTTTCGCCGCGGTTTGCACATGTTTCGCATTCCTTTAAAATAGGGGTTAGAAAGGACCAGCAAAGTTCTACACCATCCTGGCGCCAGAAGAGCATATGATCGCCCAGCATGCAGTCCAGGAGCACTTTTTCGTAGGCATCAAGTACGGGACCGGTGAAGTTCTGATGATAATTAAAATCCATGGTGACGGATCTGAGACATACCTTGGCACCGGGATTCTTGGTCTGAAAGGTCATTGAGATTTTTTCATCCGGGTAGACCCCTAAAACAAGTCGATTGGCAGTGATCTGTTCCCCGAGCGTCCGGCGAAACATGGAATGGGGGACTTCTTTAAACTGGATAACGATCTCTGTTAACTTTTTAGCCAATCTTTTTCCCGAGGTGAGATAAAATGGAACACCCTGCCAGCGCCAATTGTCTAAGAAAATTTTCATTGCGGCGAATGTGGGGGTCAAGGAATCAGTGCGGATTCCCTGCTCGTCTCTGTAGGCCGGGACCCTATTCCCGCCGATGGATCCGGCCCCATACTGACCGAGAGTTAGGTAATTTTGGAGATCGCCGGTAGGAAAAGGCCTGAGGGATCGATATACTTTAACCTTTTCATCCTGAACCCGGTTCGCCTCGAAAAGGGAGGGGGGTTCCATGGACGTTAAAGCCAAAAGCTGCATCATATGGTTCTGAAACATATCTCTTAAAACACCCGCCTGCTCATAATATCCTGCCCGGTGTTCCACACCTAAGGTTTCGGCTGCGGTGATACTCACATGGTCAATGTACCTTCTGTTCCATATTGGTTCGAAAATAGCGTTGGCAAAACGGAACATCAAAATATTCTGGACGGTTTCTTTGGCTAAATAGTGATCAATCCTGAAGATCTGATGCTCCTGGAAATGTTCATGAAGGGAGCGGTCCAGATCAATAGCAGTGTCCAGGTCACGGCCGAATGGTTTTTCAACAACGATACTTGACCAGCCGTTTTCCTTTTGGCTTTCAATGGAAAGGCCGGCCATGCCCAGCATTTGCGCGGTTGATTTATAAAGGGATGGGGGAATAGCTAAATAAAAAACCCGGTGTCCTCCGGTGCCGTGCTTTGTATCCAGTTCCCTGAGAGAGCCGGCTAATTTCATAAAAGATGAAGGCTCTTCGTAGTCAATGGCCTGATAGTGAAGCAATTGGGCAAAGGATTCCCACTTTGATACATCAAGGGTTCCTGCGGTCAACAAAGCAGTTTTCATTTTATCTCTGAATTTTTGATTACTCAGATTTGTACGGGCACAACCAACAACAAGGAAGGGATCGGGCAAACTATCATTAAGATATAAATTAAAAAGGGCCGGGACGATTTTTCTGGCTGTCAGATCACCTGATGCGCCTACAATAACTATCATACAAGGATCCGGGATGCCTTCTATGAGGCAGGATTCATGAGGAATCTCAAGATCCGGCGCTGTAGTTCCGGCTATAGTGGCGTTGCCAGTGTTTTGCATTTCATCCTTGATGTTCATGCTGATATTTTTCACTTCTTATCTGCAGCTTTTGTAGTATGCCCGCCAAACTCCCGTCTAAGGGCTGCCACAACTTTATCTGAAAAAGAGTCCTGTACTTGAGAGCGAAATCTGCGCATTAAGGATAAAGCAATGACCGGTGCCGATACCCCGGTTTCTATAGCCTGTTGTATTGTCCAGCGGCCTTCTCCCGAATCTTCCACATACCCTCTGATATCCGAAAGGTTTGGATCGTTGGCAAAGGCGGATTCCATCAGCTCAAGTAACCATGAGCGAACAACACTCCCCTGGTTCCAAAGATGTGAGACTGCGGCATAGTCCAGTGATTCACCGTAAGGGGATGCCTCCAAAATATCAAACCCTTCACCGTAGGCCTGCATCATGCCGTATTCAATACCGTTATGGACCATTTTAACAAAATGCCCGGCACCAACGCCTCCGCAAAAAAGATATCCTTTTTCAGGGGCCAGGGTCTTAAATATGGACTCAAGATACTGGTAAGTCTCTTTTTCCCCTCCAATCATCAGGCAATAGCCTTTCTCCAGACCCCATATACCTCCGCTGACACCTGTATCCATAAATTTAATACCCTTTTTCGCAAGTAGGGTGCTCCTACGAATATCGTCCTTGTAATAAGTATTTCCACCGTCGATCACGATATCGTCCGGTGACAGTATCTCTTTAAGTTGGTTAATATGCTCATCCACCGTGGAGCCGGCCGGCAGCATTATCCATATTACACGAGGATGAGAGAGCTTATCAACCACCTCGGAAATAGAGTAGGCTCCGATTGCCCCCTCTTTCACCAACTGATCAGTCTTGGATGGTGTTCGGTTAAAAGCGACGACTTCGTGCCCCCCCCGCAAAAGTCTTTTTGCCATATTCATACCCATCCGTCCCAATCCGATTATCGCTATTTGCATTTGGCATTCTCCTCGACAGTTAAAACAGATAATAGCTTTAACTTAAAATATAAACCGTAATCGTTTACGGAACGTTGATATTCAGAGCTCATGACCTGTGTGCGCATTTTTGAGGTGTTATGAAAGCTCGGTCGAAAGTTCCGATGCAACAATTTGAACATCGAACGCTCAACATCGAACGTCGAATAAGGATATCGCTTCGCTCTATTATATTATAAATTGAAAACACCGAAGGTTTACAGTCATTCGATGTTCAACGTTGGATGTTCGATGTTGGACGTTGATTTTTTATTTTAGTTCATAGTTCAGTGTTTAATAGAATATGTTGCATTAAGATTTACGCCGGTTCAGGAGTCCTGAATTTGCCACTTACCTACTACGGCCATGCCAACGCCATCCCTTGCCCCCTGAACCATATGCCGGTTATTGTCAAAATAATAAATGAAATTAGCAGCAAAATAAATACAGCCTGGATAGCCTCGTTATTTGTGGCTGCGTATTTTTTCTTCATAAGCAGATAAAAGCCGATAACTATCGCTGCCACAATAGCAACCGGCAGCAAACCATTGCTGATTACTGTCGGAAGACCGGGCAACCAGGTAGTCAAATCAATGAAAAATTCGTCCGCTATAATCCCTATGGGCGTTGCGATCAAAGCGCAAATAGCGGAGACCATCGCCATCCGGCGTCCCTTTTGAGATATGAACCAGGAACCTGTTATATCTGAATCATATTTTAAATACGGCAAAAAGACTAAGAAGCCTATAACAAAGATCGGGATAATGAAAACGGCAAACAAAGGGTGAAAGTGCAAAATCAATTCCTGCAAACCCAGAAAATACCAGGGGGCCTTGGCCGGATTGGGACTGAGACCAGGATTTGCCTTAGCT
>JASJGP010000068.1:0-2831 GCA_033791485.1 Desulfobacterales bacterium
GTTTTTTATCCGTTGCAAACAACCCCATTGTTGTAATGGAGGTAAAACCATTCTCCATATACGCATCAAAAACGTTAACGGTATTTTGTACAATATCAAATTCTTTAACCGCCACTGCACTAAATGGTTTTATCGCCGCTATCTCTGAAATAAACCCGGTAAGCTTTCCGTTGTTATCTTTTTCATAAAAACTGCCAGGCGCCGGATCGGGAGTCTTTGCCGTAATGCCCATTGCCTTAAAAGCAAGAGAATTCCCCCATCCGGAATGAAGACTTTGCGCAATAATAACAAGCGGATGATCCGGAGCAATTGTATCTAATTTTTTTATATCAGGCGATTTAAGTTCCTTGACCAGCATAGGATCAAATCCTTTGCAAAAGATCCATTTCCCTTTTGGCGTTTTCTTAACCGCTTTATCTAATCTGTCCCAAACCGCTTCCGGAGTTTTATTTGTAAAGCCACTGAGATCGACAAAGCTGTGTAGATACGCTGAAAGATCAGGGTGGGTATGAACCGCAATAAAACCGGGCATCAGCGTTTTGCCTTTAAAATCAACCAGTATTGTGTCCGGCTTTCTTTGTTTGAAAATATCTTCTTTTGAACCAGTGGCAACAATTTTTCCACTTTTTATTAAAATAATTATCCATTCATATTACCTCTTCTTACATCTCTGATTTCAAATAAGAACGGCCCATATTACAAATTTTAACTTGAAAATAACCGGTTTTATCCAGTTCATTTTTGTTGAAAAGGCACATGTTTTTATATTAATTTTTCATTTATCTAATAACCGCGTGTCTTTCTTGTAACGATTTGATATCAGCGCCTTCTTTCAGGTATAGTTTAATGCCGACGGCAGCGGCTGTAGCGGCTGCCGTTGTTGTGATGTAGGGAACGTTGTGGCGGATAGCGGCTTTACGGATTTCGGAATCATCATGTTCGGATTTTGATCCGTGGGGGGTGTTGACCAAAAGCCCGATAGAGCCATTTTTAATTTCATCAACAATGTTAGGTCGTCCCTCATGAATTTTTAGGACGGTTTCACATGGGATGTCGTTTTCTTTTAAGAATTTTGCAGTGCCGTCAGTGGCGCGGATAGCAAAATCGATGTTGATAAATTCCTGAGCTGCTTTGAGTATGCTTTCCTTATCCCTTTCTGCAACCGTGATCAGTACGGTGCCGGAAGTAGGTAGGGATTGTTGCGCTGCTTCTTGTGCTTTGAAAAAGGCTTGGGGAAATGAATCAGCCATGGCAAGAACTTCACCTGTGGATCGCATTTCAGGTCCCAGCAAAGGGTCAACTTCCGGAAACATGTTGAATGGGAAGACTGATTCTTTGACACCAAAATGGGAGTATTCCCGTTTTTTCAAATTCATATCTTCTAATTTTTTCCCAAGAGCCAATTCTGTAGCGATGCTAGCCATAGAAAATCCACATACTTTTGAAACCAATGGAACCGTTCTGGATGCTCTCGGGTTGGCTTCTAAAATATAAACCTTGTCATCACTGGCAATGGCATATTGAATATTCAACAACCCCACAACACCAAATCGGATGGCTATTCTTCGTGTATATTCATTAATGATATCCATATTTTTTTCAGAAATCATTACCGGTGGAATCACACAGGCGGAATCACCCGAATGGATACCGGCAAATTCCACATGCTGCATAATGGATGGGACATATGCAGATGTTCCGTCTGATAGTGCATCTGCCTCAGCTTCGATTGCATTTTCCAGAAAGCGGTCGACCAGAATCGGCATTTTAGGGCTGATTTCTTCGGCCTGAGCTACATAGTGTAGAAGTGATGTTTCATCAAAAACGATTTCCATCCCCCTTCCACCCAAAACATATGAGGGACGGACAATAATCGGATATCCGATATCAGTGGCTATTTTAATGGCTTCTTCAGCGCTCCGGGCAATACCTGACTCCGGCATTGGGATACCAAGCTCTGTCATCATGTCACGGAAACGCTCCCGATCTTCTGCTAAATCAATAGTTTCCGGCGTGGTCCCGATAATATTAACACCCGCTTCTTTGAGCTCTTTGGCAATATTTAACGGTGTCTGACCCCCAAATTGAATCAGGATGCCTTCTGGTTTTTCTTTTGCATAAATGCTGAGTACATCTTCTAAAGTGAGAGGGTCAAAGTAGAGTTTGTCTGAAGTGTCATAATCGGTGGAAACGGTTTCAGGATTACAATTGATCATAATTGTTTCATACCCGGCATCTTTTAAAGTCAAGGCTGCATGGACACAACAATAGTCAAACTCGATTCCCTGGCCAATCCTGTATGGTCCGCCACCTAAAACAATAATTTTTTTGTTATCAGTGACAGAAACTTTATCTTTAGCATTATAAGTGGAGTAGTAATAAGCAGCATCTTCAACACCACTTACGGGTACCGCATCCCAGGCTTGAGCAAGCCCAAGGTCAAGTCTCATTTCTCGAATTGATCTTTCGGAAATATCCAGAATTTGACTTAGGTAACGATCTGAAAATCCATCTTTTTTTGCTTGAATGAGCACTTTAGATGGTATTTCCTTTCCTTTGCAGGCGAGTACTTTTTCTTCTGTTTCAACAAGTTCCTTCATCTGCTCTAAGAACCACATTTTAATATGGGTGCGCTGGTGGAGTTCATCAAGATCTGCTCCTTTCCGTATAGCCTCATAAAGGATGTATTGACGTTCGCTGGTGGCTTCTACTAAAAGCCTCATCAGCTCATCTAAGGTTTTCTTATTGAAATCTTTTGCAAAACCGAGTCCGTGACGACTGTTTTCCAGGCTTCGGATCGCTTTATGAAACGCTTCCTTATAAGTTTTACC
>JASJGP010000069.1:0-6321 GCA_033791485.1 Desulfobacterales bacterium
ATGATATAAGTCAGGCGGTCCAGAATTTCCGGAAGAGCCCCACTGGCTTCACCTGCTTCCACCATACTGCAGTACAGCACGGAAAATACTTTGGGGTGCTTTTTAAATGCCTCATGAAGGCTTAAACCTTCATTTACATCCTTCTGCATCTTACCTAATACTTTTTTTAGTTTTAAATTTTCGGTTTGCTGCTGCAAAATCTGCAATATTTGCATCATGGATACGCCTGCACGTATCATTGTGCGAAACTGCTTTGTAAAAAGAATAAGATCAGGAGCCTTTATGGGCGTCAATTGCTCCTGAATAGATTCCCAGGTAAAGCCCTTCGCACCTCTTGCTTCTTCTTTTACATTTGTGGGCATTAATCCCTTGGAAGAAAGCTGGCTGTTTGCAGCTTCAAGTGATTCTGCCTCGATGGAACCTTTTGTGGTCCTGCCGTCTTCTGCAAGGGCGTTATATGAATAAATTGGCATTTTTCCCTCAACAATAAGAGTACCTGAAGTTCAGGAACTGGTTTTTTAAAAAGATGAACGTCCAACATTGAACATTCAACGTCGAACGTCGAATAATGATGTCGCTCCGCTCTTCAAATTATTTTAAAATCGAATAAAAAACAATGCAGACCCGTAGGGCTCGAGCAAAAATAATTATTTTTGTTTCTTTTGAACTGTTTCGATACACGCAACTAAAATCTTAATTAATTCTTCAATTTTCTCTTTTTTCATTCCACATTCGATGTTGGATGTTCGATGTTTATTTTTTATAACTAAACCAACACAGCAGAGCTTGCCTCTTCAAAAGTGGTTATCCCCTGTCTTACTTTTTCCGCTGCATTTTCCTTAAGAGTAGTCAGGCTTCCGGCCTGAATGGCAGCGCGTGTAATTTCCTGGGAAGAGCTGTTTTTTAATATCATTTTCTGTATCATATCATCAATAATCAGCACCTCATATATACCGGTTCGTCCTTTATAGCCTGTGTTCAAACAATTAAAGCATCCCTTTCCTTTCATGAAATTTGTATTCTCAGAGCCGTCCAGGCCCCAGAATTCAAGCACTTCCTGAGGTGGCTTAAAAGGCTTTTTGCACTGCGGACATATGGTTCGAACAAGACGCTGGGCAAAGGAAGCGGTCATAACGGAAGAGACAAGAAATGGTTCTACACCCATATCAACAAATCTTGTAATTGCACCAGCAGCGTCATTAGTATGCAGAGTACTAAAAACTCTATGTCCGGTTAATGCCGCCTGAACCGCGATAGTAGCAGTTTCGGCATCACGTATTTCACCCACCATGATAACATCAGGGTCCTGCCGGAGTATGGACCTGAGGCCGTCGGCAAAGGTCATGCCTGCTTTACGGTTTAGCTGGATCTGTCGTATTTTTTCAATTCTGTATTCAACAGGGTCTTCAACGGTAATGATGTTGATATCAGGTTTGTTAATATTTTTTAAAATCGAATAAAGGCTTGTGCTTTTTCCGCTGCCTGTGGGGCCGGTACTTAGAATCATCCCGTATGGCTTTTGAATCATTTTTTCGATCTTTTTTCTGTCATCTTCAGACATCCCAAGTCTTTCAAGGGACAAAATGCCACCGCTCGTATCCAGGAGACGAAGAACCATATTCTCGCCATAAATTGACGGCATGGTTGAGGTTCTGATATTTATTTCCTTGTTTTTCATCTTAACGGTGAACCTGCCGTCCTGGGGAATTCTTGATATTGAAATATCCATATTTGCCAGAATCTTGAGCCTGGATATGATTGGAAGGAACATTGATTTTGGCGGCGCCGGGACCTCATGCAGTTTTCCATCTACCCGGAACCGGACCTGTACGTAGTTTCTTTCAGGACTGATATGCAAATCACTGGCGCCTTCACGTACACCCTGGGAAAGGATTGAGTTTACAAGACGAATAACAGGTGCTTCCTCGGCCATACCCTGAAGTGAACTGACTTCTACATCTTCTGTATTTTCTGTTTTGTCGGTTTCCTTGTCATATTGCATTTCTTCCATATCTTCAAGGACACCGCCAATACCGGAATAGGAACCGTAAAGTCCCGAATGGAGCTGATTGAGATCCTGCTCGGTACAAATAACCGCTTCAATTTCACTATTAGTATAGACTTCAATTGCATCAATAGAATTGATATCCATGGGATCAAGCATGGCAACCGTCAACAGAAGCCCGATTTTATTCAAAGGGGCTACCTGGTATTTATAAGCCATGTCAGCCGGAATGATATTTGCCAATTCGGTATCTAAAGCATATTTTATCGCGGAATATTCCTCCAGTTGTAACTGGCTGGAAACAACTCTAACAATTTGTGTTTCGGTGAGAATACCCTGTTGAACAAAAAACTGTCCAAGTTTAAGCTTTGCTTTTTTCTGTTCAGGCAGGGCTGATTGAAGTTGTTTTTCTGTTATCAGTCCACCTTCAACAAGGATTTCACCAAGTTTCTTTTTTGCTCTCATTTATTTCTCACATTATGTTAATAGTTCAGCCACTATGGCACCAAGACACAAACAGTCTTTTAATAGTTCAGCCACTAAGGCAGCAAGACACGAAGAAAGAAAAGAACATATTCTTTGGGCCTTTGTGTCTTCGTGGCCAAACTGTTTTGCAATCTTTACTTTTGCAATGAGCTTGCCAGAAAAGGATCTGCAAAAAAAACATTATCCACATCCCACGATGATATTATTTTTCCTTTTGATAAAATTGATAAAGGAAGTCTTTCTAACTGTAACCGTGCGGTCTTTTCATTTAAAAAATATTTCTTAAGGACTACCGCAAATTTTATGCCTTTGCGGCTGTTCCAGTAAGGTATCAGTCGTATTGGCAGCTCATTATCCGGAAAAGTCTCCAATATTTTAAGGGCTTCTTCGAGATTATTTCTGTCTGCAATTTTAATCCACCATACCTTTTGTGGCAATGGTTTCAAATTTGCTGGTATAGCCGGTAATGCAACTGTCTGCCCTATATCAACAATATCAGGGTCATCAATATGCGGATTTGCAAGGATCAGAGACTTAAAGTATCTGGAATTATAGCTGCCATAAATAGTCTGAATCAAACCTGATAGGGTTTGATTGGACTGCAGTTTTATTTTCCCAAGAATTTCAGGGAAACCGTTATCAACTGATAATTGACTTGATTTTTCAAGTAGAGCCTCTGCAGGTGTTTGTGGCTCAATGTATTCAGCCGTGTCCATATCGGATGATTTTGCCCGGTTGTCTTTAGTTAACTGCCTGTTTTTAAGGGCTTCTTCTGAACCTGCAAATACCTTACGATTTTCAGAACCAGCAAAACGTTGTGGGTTTGCCAGACCTGCAATCTTCCTGTTTCCGGGCAAAGATACCTGGGTTCCGCCAGACCCGCTTTTCAGGAATGCTGGAAATTTAAATAGATTTAGTTCAGCAAATGAAAACAGTGCTGCCACAATGATAACAGCGGTGCCGACGGTAGCCACAGCAATTTTTATTTTTTTTATCCGTTTGGGGAATACTCTCTGTATACATGAACGGACCAGAAAAAAATTAACCATGGATCTATTTTGAATGATCATGGTCATAATGCATCTATGGCACAGGTTAATTATTTTCCTGGGATATCCACCTGTTGCCCAGCAAATTGCCCAAAGAGCAGGTCTGGTAAAAAAAGTGTAAGTCCTGTTCTGATCAATCGACTGTTCAAGTCTGAACTTTATCATAAGTCGGGTATCATTAAAGCCAAGTGGTTTTAAAAAGTGATAAAGGTTGATCCTGTCGGCAAAATTATCATGCAGGTCAATAGTCTTTTCAAATTCTTTCTGGGCAAAGATAACTATTTGGAGCAGTTTATACTCATTAGTTTCATAATTAAGAAATTCACGCAGAATTTCCAGACAAAAAGCAGGTATCTTTTGACCTTCGTCAATAATCAAAATGACTGTTTTTTTCTCATCGACACCTTTACGAAACAGATACTGTTTTAAACTTTCTTTGATTTGCCAGTCATTTGAACCTTTGACGGGTTTATATCCCTTAAGCATTTTATAGACAGTTGAAAGAAATTCTGAAGTATCTGAAAAAAAAGGATCGAGTATGAGGTGGGTTTCAATCTCCTCGTCTGAGGCCAATCTGCGAATGAGCTGTCGGCAAAGGGTGGTCTTACCGGTACCAACATCTCCGATGATAACATTCAAACCTCTGCGCAGCCTGAGGGCGAGTTCCAGCTTTTGAAGGCAATCAAGGTGTTGCCTGGACTGGAAAAAAAATTTCGGATCAGGTGAATTGGAGAAAGGTTCCTTTTTAAGGTTGAGAATATTAAAGTAGTCCATTTTTCAAAACGATCTTTTTAAATAATGATTAACCTCAGAAATTACTAAGCACAAAGTTGCAAAGGCACATGGGCGAACAGGCACGTAGATTAATTACTTTTATCTATTTTTCTACTTCTGCCTCAGTGCCTCTGTGCCTTTTCCCTTTCCTTCTGCCTTTCCCTTCCTATCCTCCCAGCCTTTCCTCCAAGATATACGGGGTAATGAATATAAGTACTTCCTCCATACTGTTAGACTTTCCCCTGCTTCTAAAAAGAAAACCGATCCCTGGAATATCTTTTAATAAGGGCACACCGGATTCGGTTTCACTGGCTGTTTCTTTATTCAGACCTCCTATAACAGTTGTCTGGCCGTTTGAGAGTATCACGTTTGTTTCGGCTTTTTTTGTAATGATTGTTGGGTTACCTGCAACAGTTCTGGTAAAATCAAGTTCGTCCTTATTGGTGAGAATTTTTAATTTAACAGTGTTTTTATCAATAACGTATGGAATCACTTCCAGTCTTAGCACAGCGTCTTCATATTTGATATTAACCTCTCCATCTTCAACAGTCTGGATAGGAACTCTTGCACCGCTTTCAATAATTGCTAACTGATTTTCGAGAGTGGTAATAGAAGGGCTTGACAGGATATTTAGCTTGCCTTCTTGCTGGAGCGCAGTTAGCTGGACTGTAAGCAAGCCTTTGCCAATGTTTTGAAACATATAACCAAGGGACATTCCTGTTGTGCCGTCAAGGGCCGCTGGAAAATTGAACATATTCCCGATTGGCGGAAGATACGTGATAGGGTCGCCGGTAATTGGATCATGCAAAGATCCATCAGATGTTGTTCCGCTACTTCCGAGCCAGTGATTATCTCCGTCTGATGTACCATAGCCAAGACCGCCCCACTGAATACCAAGTTCCCTGGCCGTATCATTTGTTGTTTCAACAATATGGGCTTCTATAAGAATCTGTGAGGTGGGTCGGTCAAGTTTTTCAACAATGGATAATATCCTGCTGAGATCGTTTCCTATTGCCTGTATTATAAGAGAATTGGTATGTTCATCAACTAAAACCGATCCAAGGGGCTTTCCGTCTTTATTCAGTGTGAGAAATTTTTCAAGATTTTCCCTGAGTTTAGCAGCTTCCGAATAGCTAATATGAACGATCCGCGTTATGAAAGGCTCGATAATCCTTAAATCTCTTTTCTGGGACTCTCTTTTCAGCTCGTTTTCCATATCCTCATTTGTCATGATACGGATAATATCGCCCTCCCAGGCATAGACTAGTCCGTGTGTTCTCAGAATGCTTTTAAAAACCTGATCCCAGGGCGCTTTTGTTATATTAATATTAATCTTACCTCTTATCTTTTCGTTGAGCATAATATTCTGATTAGCAACCCTGGAAAGCGCTCGAAGAAGAACACTTACTTCGATATCGTTCATTTTCATTGTAATCTTTTTTTTAGGAAGAGGCTTTTTATATTCAGATAATAAGCCGGAGGCGGAAGCTGATTTCGCCTTTTTGGGGGAAAGAACTCTATCAAACTTTCTGGCAGAAGGAGAGAAGCCTTTCGATTCCTGTGCTTTGGCCTTCCATTCGTCAAAGAAAAGATTTGATTTTTCCTTCTCTTGAGTAGCACAACCTGCGATTAGTGCAGCAAAGAAGATAGAAAAAATAAACGAACTGGTCATTGTTCTAAAACGATTGTTTTTTTTCATAAGATTAGCTCGCTGGTTTAATTACTTAATTTGAATTTATATAATTTGTGCTAAAAATTTTGTTTGGCGAAATCAGTACCCGCAATCTCTGAGCGCCCAAAGGGCTTGAAGACCATCACTTCGTGATTTGAGGAGCGGACTGACGTCCTTGAGGCAAAAACCTTAATCCTCAAGCGAAGCGCTCTTCAAACGCAGTGCTCTTAAAGCGAAACGCTCGGTTTCTCCGAGTCAAATTTCTTCCAAAGGAATGGTAATTTCTTCTTGTTGCCCTTTTATTACTATTATGACTCGTTCCGGATAAATTTTAC
>JASJGP010000070.1:0-25130 GCA_033791485.1 Desulfobacterales bacterium
TGGCCAGAAGTGCCACAACCATTTGATAATGAGAGCCCAGATAGACAGCAGTCAGGATTTGGGCAAAGCCTATGAGAAAGGCGGCCAGGATTGCTCCTATCCAGCTTCCCAGCCCGCCTACAATACAAACGGAAATGGCCAGGATCAGGACATTATAACCCGATTCCACCACTATGTTTCCTAAGGGGAGAAGAAGAATTGCTGCAAGGGCTGCCAGCATCGAACCGAAACCCATGGCCACGACAGCCATAAGATCCGAATCGATTCCAAGCATCATGGCAGCCCGCTCGTCTTGGGCCATTCCCTTAAGAGCCAGGCCGACCCTGGTGTAACGGGTGAAAAGCCACAGGCACACGACCACGGCTCCTCCAATACCCACCACCAGCAGTCGCTGGTAATCTACGGGGATATCGGCAATGGTCACACTCCCTTCAATAAAGGGAGGCAAGGTATAATTCATCCCCTTGAAACCGCCCCACCTCAACCCTTCAAGGATTGCCAGCCCGATGGCGTAAGAAGCGATGATTTCAGAGATCTCCATCCCGCGAACGCGAATCAGTACAAACTGATAAATCAAAGCCCCGATTACAGCGGTGGCGATCATGGCAAGGATAATACTGAGCAGGTAATTGAGCCCCAGGGAGTTGAGAAAAACCCAGGTCACAAAACCGCTAAGAATGTACAGCGAACCGTGAGCAAAATTAGGCAGCCGGCTGACGCCGTAAACCATGGCAAAACCCAGGGCGTACAGCGCCAGGGCCACACTGTTGATCGTACCGTAAATCAGGATATCCATATTCTATTTTTTCATCCAAGGTGGAAGCTGGATGCTACCGACCGCGATGCTTTTGGGATACACTACAACGCGGTTTCCGTTCTGCCACTGCAAAATACTGCCCACAGCACCATCTTTAGGATCGGCTGCGGGAATAACCTGGTGACTCTTGGGATCGAACCGAAGCCGCCCGTAAACTCCCATGACATCGGTTTTTTCCAGTTCTGTGACTACCTTGTCGGAATCGAGACTTCCGGCACGTTCGATGGCATCTTTCAATACATGGATCGCCATGTAACTGCTGGACGTACCCAGGCCTTCCGGTTCAACTCCCCACCGTTTGGCATAGGCGTTATAAAATTTCATGGTCCACGGGGTGGCATTGGAGGGGGCATTACCCGCATTCACGACGTTACACAGAGTGTATTCACCCTTGCCTTTAGTGGCTTTCCAGAAACCGGGTTGTTCGGCGGCTGCCAGGGTGGAGCCGAAGGGAAGTGCTGGAATCTTCATATCATACCATTGTTTCAACAAAATGGCGCTTTCAGGCATGTCCATCCAGATATTGATAATTTCGCTTTTGGTCTTTTTGGCTTTCAAGAGCCCCATGGAGAAATCGGTCGCCCCGGTAGGGTATATTTCCACTCCTGTGACGTTCCATCCTTTTTTAGTCGCCACTTTTTTCATAACAGCTGCCGCACCACGAGCATGGGAAACATCCTGGGCGATAATAAACAGATTGTTGAATCCGTATTTCTCTTTGAGTTCGCCAAAATTGGCGAACATTTCGCCCACGAGCTGTTTGGCCTCACCGTGGATACGAAAGCAAAACTTAAACTTGTCATACTGCTTTGCCACCATAGCATGATATTTGGGAGTCAGCACACCGGTGGTAACGATGGAAACTTTTTTGTATTTAGACAGAAGGGACATGGCTGCCAGAGCCGCTTCTGAGCGAACCGGTCCGCCTACAAGAAAGTCGGCTTTTTTGTCCAGAATAAGCTTCTCTACAGCTAACAGGGCTTCGCTCACTGGAACGCCGGGTTCCAGATCCCTGGTATCTATTACCTCTACCGTAAATGGGAGTTTTTGCCCACCGACATTGACGCCCCCCTTCGCGTTGATCTCTTCCACGGCCAGTTTTACACCCCTTTCCGCATCCCATCCATACAGGTATGCAGTCGATAACGGACATCCTATAATAATCGATTTTTTTGCCAGCGCACTGTTTGCAGTCAAAATAAACAGAACCGATACAAGCAGGATAAATAATAATTTTAAGCTTTTAATCTTCATGTGAATACCTCCTTTGCTTTAATAAAATGTGGGTTTGGGAGTACCTTTTGTTAATGAATTGATTGATGGAAAAAAATAGTCATTTATAAAAAGTGTCTATGCATAAAACTATAGGTGCAAGACGGGAAATGAAATAGCTGTAGTGACCTAAATAACGTTAATTATTAAGAAGATTGTTTATTTATTATACTGGAATTGAGCTGTGGTCAAGGAAAAAACAGATTATGCACAGCTAAGAAATACCAGCATCACAATTTAGGTTATTGCTTATTTTTTCTTCAGATCCTTAATAGAAATAACCTTAGCGCCGGCGTTATCTCCGGATTTTATTTTTTTGTCTGTCGGCATATCCGTATTGTCCGGTTCAATTGGATCTTTTGGAACTATAACCTCTTCCAGTCGCATTTTCTTTCCATTCATTGTAAATTCGCTGCCGCTTATATAAATATCTTTCAATATCCATGTGACAACCTGAACCGGAATTTGAAGAATAAGGAGCTTAATGTGGTACCAGTCTGGTTTTGAATCAGCCAGAATATCTTCTATTCTAGCGAAAGCAAGAGGTTTATCTTCAAGATATATAAGCACAATATCGTTTTCTTTAGCCATGTTGCTAAAATCCTTTTTTCTAAGTTGATTTTCTAAAAAATTTCATTAACTTCTTGTCAATCTATCATTTTCCGTAACTAAGGTGGATAGGCTGAAGACTGTTAGGAAAAAGCGCATTTTAAAGCCATGTTTAATGCAAAAATCACATTCCGTCAAAGTTCGGCAATCGTGCTTTTCTGCCCCCTTCAGCCTAAACAACTTCAGCCTGACTACGTGAGTAGTTACTATTTTCCTTTTTACACATGTTAGGACTTATGTAAAGTTTTGAAAATCAGGCTATTGCGTTTTTTTATATGATAGTGGTATAATATTAAATCTTGAATTGTTTCAACCTTTATGTCATCCTCAGTTTTTTTTAATGCAGGAGGCAAATCTTGAGTCTATATAAGATACACCCCATTGTAATGGGAACCAAGGTTTTTGACAAAGGGATGATGACATACCAGCATGACTATGGAAAGCCATATACCATACCCATTTACTCATGGTATCTCGAAGGCGGCGATAAGAAAATCCTTGTGGATACCGGAGAAATGAGTCCGATACAATCTGAAGATAGAGAAAAATCGATCGGAGGAAAGATTTATACATTTGAAGAAGGACTCAGTCACTGGAATTTGTCCCCGGAGGAAATCGATATCGTAATACACACGCATCTGCACAACGATCATTGTGAAAATGATTATAAATGTGTTAATGCCAAATTGTACATACATGAAAAAGAACTGGAATGTATCCACAATCCGCACCCGCTCGATTTCCGGTACCTCGAAGATTATATCGAGGATGTAGAACAAAATGATCAAATTAAAATCGTGTCCGAAGATTCGGAAATTCTGCCGGGCATTAGTGTTCTGCATACGCCTGTACATACAAAAGGGGGATTAACTGTACTTGTGGATACTTCTGGTGGGAAAGCAGCCATAACAGGTTTTTGTGTGATCAGGGAAAACTTTTTCCCACCAAAAGAGATAAAGGCAATGGAAATGGAAGTTATTCCGCCGGGAACACCGGTTAATACATATGAAGCCTATGATATCATGCTAAAGGTTAAAGATATTGCCGATATACTGATCCCGCTTCATGAACCGGGATTTGCATCTGTTGATACTGTGGCTTAATCCGCACTCAGACGCCTGAGTGCCGAAGAGAAAAAAAAGGTGTTTTAGGCCGCAAGACTCATTAATATGTCTTTTATGCAAATCTATAAATGCAAAAATTGAAGCACTCATAGAAAGTCCCAATTTGACCTTATCTGTCATTCCTGCGAAAGTAGGAATCCAGTGATTTTAAATAGCTATGGGCTCCCGCTTGTACGGGAGTGATGCGATTTTTATTTTTTACAAGACTATCAAAATTGAGATATAAATTTTTTAATTTAAACCCTGAAGGAGAACAAAAATGAAAACAAATACCATTTTTCTGAAAATTTCTATCATTCTCCTTGTTTCCATGCTCGTTTTGGGAGTAAACAACACCCTGTCTGCAAACCAGAAAAAAGTTGATAAAGCACCGGATGAAAACAAGATCGCCGCAGAAAAGGCCCCTGTTGCTATAAAAAAAGATGCTGTAGAAGAAGGAAAACTGGAAAAGGACCAAAGAGAACAAAAAAATGATTCCGCATACTGGTATGACATGGCAATACTCTGTTCGGTTTACGGAAACGACAAGAATGCGATTAAGTATTTCGATAAAGTCATTAAGCTGGAACCTGAAAATAGCAGAGCTTATTTTCATCGTGGTGTGTCATACGGTGAGATTGGTCAGTACGAAAAAAGCCTGTCTTCCATAAATAAGGCCATTGACCTTGATCCGGAGAAAGGTCTTTTTTATTATGGCAGAGGAAGGGTTTGCCTGTTGTCAGGTGATAAAGAAAAGGCGATAGAAGATTTTAAACAGGCAGCGACTATGGGAAACCTTGATGCGCAAAATTACCTGAAGAACGTTGCCATGGTTGAGTGGGAATAATACTGGTTTAGTATGAGTCTGAAGCTTAAAAAAATTTTATTTTCCAACTGGCTGATTTGCACTATTCTTACCCTGCTTGTTATAGGGGGGATGCTGCTTGAATTTCATCCCATGCAGTTTCTGGAATACAAGGCCTATGATTTTCTTACCGGCCTTCGAAAACGGGAAACCAGCAGCCAGATTGTACTCGTAAAAATTGACAATAAAAGCATAAAAGATATCGGCTCCTGGCCATGGCCCCGCTCTTATATTGCCGATGTGATCAGTCGTCTTTCAAAGTTTAGTCCTAAAGCATTTGGCCTGCATCTTTTATATCCAAGCCAGGAAATAAATCCAGGACTTAAGGAAATTATTGATGTCAGAGAAAGGCTTAAAAATGATCCATCCCTGAAAAAAAAGAAAAGCCGACTTAAAATTGACCGGATTCTGGCTGAAGCTGAAAAACGACTTGAGCATGATAATAAATTTACTGCAGCTGTAAATCACGCTGTCAACATAGTTTTGCCTCTGCGATTTAACATGGGCCCTATAAATAACGATGATGGCTCCAAATTACCAGGCATTTTAATCATTAATTCCCTCGATTTCAGCAAGAACAAGGTAAGCCCGGCAAAACACCCCTATACTTTTGATGATAAGACTATTGTCGCTAATGAAGTTACAACGACTTTCAATCAATTGGCAAGAAAGGCGGGTGCACTGGGACATATCAATCAGACTATCGACTCTGATGTCGAAGTCAGAAGATCACCACTTTTTATCAAATATAAAGAAAGATATTTCCCTTCCATTGGCCTTCAACTCGCTGCAAAATATGCAGGGGTGGATATTAACGAAATAAAACCGAATGACGACGGACTGAGACTTGAAAACATTGAAATCCCTACTGACGGATATTACCGGATGTTTATCGATTATGGCGGACAGGGACAAAAAATTGCCAGTTACTCATTTTCAGATGTTTTCAACGGCAAAGTCCCTGAAAAGGCCTTTCGTGATAAAATCGTTCTCCTTGGAGTCACCTCTGGAGATATAGTTCCTCTGTTTAAAACAACAGTAAATAGCGACGCTTCCAGAGTCGAAATTTGCGCAACTGTTGTTGAGAATATTATTAACAGAAAACATTTCTCCAGGCCCGCCTGGGGCTTTGCAATGGAAACTATGGTCGTTCTTTATTTCGGTCTGTTTCTTATATTTGTTATTCCCAAGGTGAATCCAAGGGATGGCGGGTTAATACTGAGTATTTTTTTATTTACCTGGATTGGATTTGCCGTTGTTCTTTTTATGGTATTCGGTTACTGGCTTAAAGTACTTTCCCCTATCTTTGTGGCTTTCATCGGTTTTTTTCTAACAGGATATAAAAGATTTGCCGAGGAAAAACAGCATGAAAGTATGGAATTAAACAAAATGCTGGGGCTGTCATTTCAGAAAAAAGGTGTACTCGATTTTGCCTTTGAAAAATTTATCTTATGTCCTGTTGAAAACAAAGCAGTAAGGAGCCTGCTTTATGATCTCGGCCTCGATTTTGAACGAAAAAGGATGTTTAAAAAAGCACTTGATGTTTATAAACATATGCTTAAAGCAGGCAAATTCAAAGATATTACTAAACGAATAAAAACTCTTGAAGGTTTTGGCGAGACAGCCATATTTGCCCCCGGTTCAACCATGCAGCAAGAAACTCTGTTGCTTAATGGCGCTACGACTAAACCTACCCTGGGGCGCTATGAGATCATTAAGGAACTTGGTCAAGGTGCAATGGGTACGGTCTATCTTGGCATGGATCCTAAAATCAACAGGGAAGTGGCTATTAAAACCTTAAAATACACAGATGTGGATGCCGACAAACTGGCTGAAGTTAAAACGCGATTTTTTCGTGAGGCAGAGGCTGCAGGAAAGCTTTCTCATACAAAAATAGTTACCATTTTTGATGTTGGGGAAGAATATGATATGGCCTACATGGCCATGGAGTTTCTCAAAGGAAAGGATCTGTCCCAATATTGCAGTAAAAATAAATTACTCCGGCCTAAGCAAGTACTAAAAATTGTTTTGTCAGTGGCCGAAGCCCTGGATTATGCTCACCGCAATGGAGTTGTTCATAGAGATATAAAACCTGACAACATTATCCTTTTGCAAAACCACAGGGTAAAGGTGGCTGATTTTGGCATTGCCCGTGTTATGACTGCTTCAAAAACCCAGACAGGGGTTATTCTTGGTACTCCCAATTACATGTCACCTGAACAGGTTGCAGGAGCAAATGTGGATGGCCGCAGTGATCTTTTTTCTCTCGGCGTAGTTCTTTATGAGTTGTTGACCGGGGAAAAACCTTTTAAAGGTGATAACCTTACAAATCTTATGTATGCCATTTCAAATGTTTCCTACAAGCCATTGTTGGAAATTAAACCGAATCTTCCATCCTGCCTGGAACCAATTCTCAAAAAGTCGCTGACAAAAACTGTAAAGAAGCGATTTAAATCTGCTGCTGAAATGGGCAAACAAATCCGACTGTGTTTCAATATGATTAAATAAGCAATAAAAAGTGATTCTTTGAATGCTTTGCGGCGATGAAAATAAATCATTAATTGTAGCCGTTTTCGGCTTGAAATTTGAAATTGGAAAGTAGAAATTTCAACGTTCCGTGAACGCTTACCATTAATTAAAGTCTGCCATGAAAATAGCAATAGCACAAATTAACCCGGTAATCGGCGATTTTAAACATAATTGCCGCCGGATAAAATACTATGCAGACAAAGCAAGGGCGCTTTCATGTGACCTGGTTGTCTTTTCCGAACTTACTGTTTCAGGATATCCTCCCAAAGATCTTCTTGAAAAGGACGATTTTGTTGACACAAACATAGCATATTTAAATGACCTTGTATCCTCCATAAGCGGCATAGGCGTTATTTGCGGTTTTGTTGATAAAAACCCTGATGACGAGGGAAACAGGCTTTTTAACTCTGCCGTTCTTTTTGAAAACGGCAAAATCCTGCATAAGGTTAACAAACGGCTCTTGCCGACTTATGACATATTTGACGAAAGGCGTTATTTTGAACCCGGCAAGGAAATCGTAAGTTTTCCATATAAGGAACGCAGGATAGGGCTGACAATTTGTGAAGATGTATGGAACGACAAAGATGCAATAAAAAAAAGAGTGTATCACTTAAATCCTGTATTATTGATGATTGAAGATGGCGCTGATCTGATAATAAATATATCAGCATCTCCTTTTCATGTCGGTAAAAGAGAGTTAAGATGGGATATACTTGGATCTATTGCGAAAAAGTACGATATTCCTCTGGTTTTTGCAAACCAGGTGGGAGGAAATGACAGCGTTCTGTTCGATGGAATAAGCGCTGCTTTTAATCGAAATGGAAAGATAGCAACACATGCCAAAGATTTTACGGAAGATCTTGTAGTATTTGACTTAAAAAAGTCTGAGCCTGATGAGCAGAATCTGCATGCAGTTGCAGGCCCGGATACGGAATCCATACTAAAAGCTCTTATTATGGGGACACACGACTATGTGACAAAATGCGGTTTTAAAAAAGTTGTCGTTGGTTTAAGCGGAGGAATAGATTCAGCATTAACGACGTATATTGCGGCCATGGCTCTGGGAAAAGAAAATGTTTCAACAGTCTTTATGCCGTCACAATATACTTCTAAAGATAATTATGAAGATACAAAAAAACTTGCAAAAAACCTTGGAATAGGACTTGTAACAATTCCGATTGACGGCATGTTTAAACTGTTTTTGGAATATACTTCACCTTCTTTCAAGAAAAGTGAGCCGGGCATCGTCGAGCAGAATATACAGGCAAGAATCAGAGGCACTATTCTAATGGCCATGTCCAACAGGGAAGGCAGTATTCTTCTTTCCACCGGTAACAAATCCGAACTTGCGGTCGGATATTGTACCCTTTATGGCGACATGAACGGAGGGTTGGCAGTAATTTCGGATGTACCCAAGACCGTTGTTTATAACCTCGCCCGTTTTATAAATGCTGAAAAAGAATATATTCCGTCCAGAATTATTACAAAAGTACCTTCTGCCGAACTCAAACCCGACCAGTCAGACCAGGATGACCTGCCGCCCTATGAAATTTTAGATTCCATATTAAAAGGATATATCGAAGAATTTAAAGGTGCTGACGAACTTGTTAAGATGGGATTTAACAGGGATATGGTTGAAGATGTTATATCAAGGATTGACAGGAACGAATACAAAAGGCACCAGGCAGCACCCGGTCTTAAGGTGACGTCAAAAGCGTTCGGTTACGGTAGGCGGTATCCGCTGGCGCAAAGATACACACAAAAATAACGAGGCTAAAACACAGCTTTTTATTCTAAGCTGAATAAAGAGAGGAAACCATGGACAGTAAAGTCTATTTTATCGATCTAAGAGCGACATTCAGGGAGAACCTGGTTGAAAAACTGGGAAGGCTGTTGGATACTGCCGGCCTTTCCGGTTGTGTAAAAGAAAGAGATCTGGTTGCTTTAAAGCTCCATTTCGGAGAAATGGGAAATACCGCTTATATCCGGCCGGTTTTTTTACAAAAGATAGTAAAGGCCATTAGAAATGTCGGTGGCACTCCGTTTCTAACAGATGCCAATACCCTTTATTCCGGTACTCGAAGTGATTCCCCACACCATCTTGCAACAGCCATCCAAAACGGGTTTGCATATTCCGTTGTCCAGGCTCCGATTATAATTGCAGACGGATTAAGGGGCAAAAGCGAAACGGCTGTGAAAATCGACCAGAAGAATTTTAACAAAGTATATATTGGGTCGGAAATATTTGAAGCAGACGCTTTGATATCGGTTGCTCATTTTAAAGGCCATGAGCTTACCGGTTTTGGCGGAACTATTAAAAATTTAGGAATGGGATGCGCTTCTCGAAAGGGAAAGCTTGCCCAGCATTCAACTGTGTCTCCAAAAATTGTTAGGAAAAAATGTGTCGGGTGCGGTGATTGTGTTGATCATTGTTCTCAAAACGCCATTTCTTTGGTTGAAGAAAAGGCCGTCATTGATTCCAAAAAGTGCATAGGTTGCGGGGAATGCATCCTTATTTGCCCCAATAAGGCTGTGCAGGTTCAGTGGAATCAACAGATACCGGTTTTCCTGGAAAAAATGGTGGAATATACATTGGGTGTTCTAAAGGGTAAGGGGGGCAAGACGCTGTTGGTGAATTTCATTACAGATGTTTCACCGGCGTGTGACTGTTATCCCTATAATGATGCACCCATTGTAAAAGATATCGGCATACTTGCATCAACAGATCCGGTTGCTATTGACCAGGCATCTGTTGATCTTGTGAACAGGGAGCCCGGTCTTTTAGGAACATGCCTTAAAGGAAAAACCGATCCAGGCACAGATAAATTTAAGGAGATCTATCCAAAGGTGGACTGGGAAATTCAGCTCGATTATGCCCAAAGCCTTGGTCTCGGAAGTCGTGAGTATAAGCTTGAAAAGATATGACCTTGATGGTGTCGTAAAAAGTCTCATCTACTGCGTTGTAGCGATTTTTCAGGAACTCAACATACTATGTGTATAGTCTCGTTCCTCAAAAATTGCTACGCCTTGTATATGAGCCTTTTTACGACACCATCCGGCGCTTATTCAAAAGAAATTCAAAGAAACTGCCAAAACTAAATTAATACGAAAAATATTTTCCCTGCCACGAATCTCTCTTTTCCAATGTTTCTTTTATAAGGGAAAGAGTTTGAGCTTTTTTGATTGACCACTGCGGTGCGACGAGTTCTTCAGGGTGGGGGTCGCCGGTAAGACGCTGAATTACCATGTCCCCTGGAACTCGTTCCAGGAAGTCGCACACAAGATCTACATACTGCTGTTGTTCGAGACATTTGTATGAACCTTGCCGGTACAGCTTTTCAAGTCTTGTGCCTTTAATTACATATAAAAGATGAATTTTTATCCCGTCAATTCCCATTTTTGCAATAGCCTTTGCCGTTTCAAGCATATGACTTCTTTTTTCATCAGGCAGCCCGAGTATGACATGAGCGCATATCTTTATCCCCCTGTTTAAAGTTGCATCAACCGCATCCGTAAAGCATTGGAAGTCATGTCCCCGGTTAATCAAAGTGAGCGATTTGTCATGTATGGACTGGAGGCCGTATTCGATCCATATCAGGTGTGTTTTTGCATAACTTTCGATTAGTTTTAAAACAGATTCATTCACGCAATCCGGCCTCGTTCCGATGGAAAGGCCTACCACGTCGTCTATTGCCAAGGCTTCTTCATAAAGGTTTTTAAGCGTATCTAATGGTGCGTAAGTATTTGTAAATGACTGAAAATATGCAATATATTTTTTAGCCTTGTATCGCTTTAAAAGCGCCTTTTTCCCTGCAATGATCTGGTCTGTAACAGTGTGCCCTTTGGCGTGGGCTCCGGTTCCTGATCCACGCGTGTTGCAGTAGATACAGCCGCCCGTCGAAATCTTGCCATCCCTGTTTGGACAGGAAAGACCTGCATCTATGGTGATTTTCTGGACCCTGCATCCGAAAATACTTCTAAAATAGGAATTTAAATCGTTGTATCTTTTATTCATATCAGTTATCCAAAGCTTATAAAAATACTTTTTACGAATTCATCAATACTTGACCTGCTGACGAGCCGATTATATAATTTCTAACCACAAAGACAAAAAGAACACAAGAGTTAACGACTCAGGTTCACAGTTCAAGGTTAAAGAAGAGTGAAGGGCACAAAGCAACCAAGCTTGAACCCTGAATCTGAGTAGTTACGATTTAAGGACTATAGAAAAACCATAAATGGCTTTTTATAAAAAAAATTACGACATCATAGTGGTCGGTGCAGGCCATGCCGGATGTGAAGCAGCACTTGCAGCTGCCAGAATGGGGTGCAGCGTTCTTCTTTTTGCTATAGATTTGGATAAGGTGGCAGCAATGCCGTGCAGCCCGTCCATCGGCGGAATGGCAAAGGGGCAGCTCGTTAAAGAGATAGACGCCCTTGGTGGTGAGATGGCAAGGATCACTGACAAGTCGGCCATTGCATTCAGAACGCTGAACACAAAAAAAGGCCCGGCGGTTCATTCCACAAGAACGCAGAACGACAAGATACGCTATCATGTGGCTATGAAAGCTGTTTTAGAAAAGGAGCCAAACCTTGATTTAAAGCAAGCCATGGTTGAAAAACTTGTTATAGAAGATGGCAGAGTCGTCGGTCTTGAAGATCAAACCGGGTTTGGATACCATGCACGTTCTGTTATTTTAGCTACAGGAACTTTTCTAAGCGGCCTTATACATATTGGTTTTAAATCGATTAAGGCAGGAAGAGCTGGAGAATTTGCTTCTTATGGCCTTCCTGCACACTTAAGCGAGCTTGGATTCGAATTGGGAAGGATGAAAACCGGCACACCCCCCAGATTAAAAAAATCAAGTATCGATTTTACAAAATTTGAAAAACAGGAAGTAGAGCAAGACCCTGTCCCCTTTTCATTTTTTACCAACAAAATTACCATGCCTCAAATCCCGAGTTATATCGGACACACAAACCAGAAAGGCCATAAGATTGTCCTGAACAATCTTAAGCACAGCGCACTGTATGGCGGAGTTATCAAGGGAATTTCCGCCAGATATTGCCCCTCCTTTGAGGATAAAATTGTAAGGTTCCCGGATAAAGAAAGACACCAGGTAATTCTTGAACCGGAAGGACTCGATACCGAAGAAATATATTCCAGCGGCCTTGGAAACAGTCTTCCCATGGAAATCCAGATTCAGTTTGTCCGTTCTGTTAAAGGGCTGGAACAGGCTGAAATTATGCGTCCTGCATATGCCATAGAATACGATTATGTAAACCCAATTCAGCTTAAACACACACTTGAAACAAAGCCGATTTCAGGACTCTTTATGGCAGGGCAGATCAATGGTACTTCCGGTTATGAAGAGGCGGCCGCACAGGGAATGTGGGCAGGTATCAATGCAGCGTGCATGATTGAGAAAAGGCCGGCCTTCATTTTGGACAGGTCACAGGCATACATGGGCGTGATGATAGACGACCTTGTTACAAGGGGTACCCGTGAGCCTTACCGGATGTTTACTTCAAGGGCCGAATACAGGCTTATGCTGCGGGAAGATAATGCTGACCTTCGGCTTATGGAAACCGGTCACGAACTCGGTTTAATTGGTAATGACACATTAAAAGACATCAAAGAGAAAAAAAAACAGATTGCAGATGAGATAAGAAGGGTCAAAAAAACAATTATCAAACCGGTAAAAAAAGTAAATGATTACCTGAAGAGCCGTGGTTCCAGTGAAATCAGCAACGGGATTCATCTTGATCAGCTTCTCAAAAGGTCTCAACTCGATTATGGTGCTGTTGAAAAATTTGCGGCAAGCTCCGACAACCTCAGCCCGAAGATCAGCCATCAGGTGGAAATAGAAATCAAGTACGAGGGCTATATACAGCGGCAGCTCAAAGAAATTGAAAAGTTTAAAAACCTTGAAAAAATGAAAATACCACAAGATTTTGATTTCACCATTGTCCATGGCCTTTCAAATGAATTGAAGGAAAAGCTGTCAACTGTGAGTCCATCCTCCCTGGGCCAGGCATCACGAATAGACGGGATCACGCCGGCTGCGATTTCCGTGCTTATGATTTCCATTAAAGCTTATAGAAAAAATTAGTACTGCCTTAAGGTTTACATAAAATAACCGATATTACTTTAATAACCGTCCAATTCCCTTGACACTTAAGAACTTTAAACTTATTTTCTGTTTAAACCTAAATTGGATAAGCCAAAATCGAAATTTTTTTAAATGAGGAAATATAAATGCCGGGAACAGATTATTATAAAACACTTGGTGTAAATAAAACCGCTACTGATGATGAAATCAAGAAGGCTTACAGAAAGCTTGCCATGAAATATCATCCTGATCACACTAAAGGAGATAAAAGCGCCGAAGAAAAGTTTAAACAAATTAGTGAAGCATACGCAGTGCTAAGTGACAAGGAAAAACGTAAACAGTACGACACTTTTGGTTCTAACGGTTTTCAACAGCGGTTTTCTCAAGAAGATATTTTCAGGAGTTTTGATTTCGGCGATATCTTCAAAGAGTTTGGATTTGGCGGGACAAATCCGTTTATGGGACGTCGAGGCGGCATGCGATTTTCGCGTGGTTCCGGATCCCCATTCGGTTCTCATCCGGGCCGACAGCAGCAGGTAAAAGGGTCTGACCTCGTATATGAACTTCCTCTGACCTTACAGGAAGTTGCAAAAGGTACAAACAAGAGTGTAAGCTTTGACCATAAGGGACGCCATGAAAAAATATCAGTAAAAATTCCGAAAGGGATGATCTCTGGTAAAAAGCTGCGTCTTGCCGGGAAGGGGGAGCCGAGTCCTTACGGAGGTCCTCCTGGCGATCTATATATTCAGTCTAAGGTAGTTAAAGACCCGATATATGATGCGAAAGAATATGACCTTTATGCAAATCGAGACCTCAAGTTGAGTGAAGCCATTCTCGGGACGAGCATATCAGTACCGACACTTGAAGGAAAAGAATTAAGCCTGAAAATACCCCCCGGCACCAAACACGGTACCAAAATGCGTCTTGCAGGTCACGGGCTTCCCGCCATGAAGGGAAATAAAAAGGGAGACCTTTATGTACACGTCCATATTGTTATGCCAAAGCGTTTAAACAAAGAGCAAAAAAAGCTGATTGAAAAATTAGCCCAGACAGGCTTGTAACAGACTATGAATTTTTGTAAGTATTCACAGGCACCGCATCTGCGTGTGATAAGGGCAACCAGCATAGAAAACTATAGCTGATCGCCCTTATCACGCACATCTGCAGCACCTGTGAACGCTTACATGACGTAAATTGAGCAACCTTTTTCCCCGAATGAGCGTGAACAGGTACGGATTTTTTAACACAACCTTTTTAGAATAAGGTTTTTTCAGAAAAAGAATAACGTACCAGGCTGCGGGGTACGGGATATAAAAAAGGATTATTTCCGATTAGCAACTCATAACTCGTATTATAATCTTTCAACTTAAAATAACATCCTGTCTAAAATCGGCAATATATTGTCAATATGCCTTGACTAAGCGCCTAAATATATTGACAAGAATAACTATTCTGTGTAATAATCATAATTTAAAATATTTGGCTATCTTGAGATAGGATTTTTTTATCACTATGCCTGAATTTATACCCGTCCTTAAAAAAGACGATATCGACAAAATGGTGGTTGCCGTTGCACGCAAAATATCATCAGACTATAAGGACAGGGAACTTATTCTCATCGGTGTTCTAAAAGGCTCTTTTGTTTTTCTTTCTGACCTCATTCGGAACCTGTCAATTCCTGTAAAGGTCGATTTCGTAGGAGTTTCCAGCTACAGCGATAAAACTTCTTCATCAGGAAAAATTCAATTAACAAAAAGTATAGAAATCGATATAAAGAACAAAAACGTACTGGTGGTGGAAGACATTGTTGATTCAGGCTTGACGTTAGCATGGTTAATTGATTACCTTATGTCCTTCAAGCCTGAAACTGTCAATGTTTGTGCCATGATTGACAAAAGCGAACGAAGAGAGACGCAAATACAAATTGACTATACCTGCCATACCGTAAAGGAAGGGTTCCTTGTAGGGTACGGGCTTGATTATGCGGAAGATTATAGAAATCTGCCGGAAATTTACCACCTGAAATTATAATCAGCGGGGTTTGCCATGATTTTAACATGTAATGAATGCGGTATCGGTTTCAATTTTGATGAAAACCTTTTAAAAGAAACAGGTTCTAAAGTCAGGTGTTCAAAATGCAAAAATGTTTTTACAGCCTATCCCCCCTCTTCCGCAAGCCAGTCTGAAAAGACTGACTTCGCCATGGAAGATGAGCAATCGGATGCGCCGGGTACTGAATCATCTCCTGAAACATCTAATGATGACGGAATAGAGCTTAAAAACATTGACCTATCAGAAATTGAAGGCATACTTGACATGGATAATGAGCCGGATTCCGGAAGTGATTCACCTAAAGGGCCTGGTGAACTTGACTTCGATTTCACTACAAAAAAAGATGAAGGTGAGGCAGCCCTGGAATCAACTCTTGAGTCGGAAAAAACCGAAGAGCTCGACCTTTCTGAAATGGATAATATTCTTAAAGAAGACGAAAGCCCTGAAGAGACACTATCACTGGATCTGTCGGATATGGAAAATATCCTTGAATCAGAAGATGAAGCTGCAAAGGAAAGTGAATCATCTCAGGAGGAAGATCCCGGCTTCGAACTCGGTCTAGATTTAGATACCGGTGAAGACGAAGGTAAGGCAACCCTGGAGTCAACTCTTGAGTCGGAAAAGACTGAAGAGCTGGATCTTTTTGAGATGGATAATATTCTTAAAGAAGACAAAGAGCCGGAAACTAAAAGTGTATCAACCGATGAAACCATTGGGCTTGATCTTGATTTTGATACCGGTGAAATTGAAGATGAGGCAGCCCTGGAATCAGCCCTTGGGTTGGAAAAGACTGAAGAGCTGGATCTTTCTGAGATGGATAATATTCTTAAAGAAGGCGAAGATCTGGAAACTAAAAGCTTGCCAACCGATGAGAGCACTGGGCTTGATCTTGATTTTGATATTGATGAGAGCCTTGACGAAGACGGATCCGATTTCGAACCGGACGAAACCGTTGCTCTGGACCTCTCGGATATGGACAATATCCTTGAAGTAAAAGATGAACCATCAGAAGAAACTGAATCATCTGAGGAAGAAGACTTTGACTTTGAACTGGATTTTGGTTCTGATAAAGAAGAAGTTGTAAGCGCTTCCGAACCTGTAGCTGAGTCGGAAAAGAAAGAAGATCTGGATATTTCCGATTTTGAAAATATTCTTGAAGAAGACAAAGAACCGGAAACTAAAAGTGTGTCAACTGATGAAACCCTTGATTTTGATATTGATGAGAGTTCTGACGAAGACAGGTCCGATTTCGAACTGGAAGAAACCGTTGAGCTGGATCTATCGGATATGGACAATGTTCTTGAAATTGAAGATGAGGAATCCAAAAATACTGAATCGGCTGCAGATGAAGATCTCGACTTCGAACTGGACCTTGACTTTGAAGATGAAAAGGGGCAGGACGATAAAGCACTGGAAAGCAATGCTGTAGAGGCTGAAATGCCGGATGACCTTGATTTTGAACTGAATCTGGACATGGATGAGGATGAAGGCGCTGATAGCGCCGAATCAGAGCTTAAACCTGAATTAGAATTGGAAGACATTGAAGGACTCGATTTGTCTGATATGGAAGATGGGATCAGTGAAATAGATAAGCAGGCTACTGAAGATACTTATGATGAAAAAACAGATGAAATTGATCTTGAATTAGACATGGTTGAGGAAGAAGGTGAAGACACTGATAACGATTCATTAGCAATTGAATTAGGAGATGCGGAGGAATTCGATTTATCTGATCTGGATAGTGTTCTTGATCAAGAAGATAAACAGGCCGGAAGAGATGTTCCCACTGAAGAAATAGAAGAGCTTGAGTTAGATTTAGATATTGAGGACGATATTGCTGACGCCTCTGATGATAAAGCATCAGAAATACAGTTTAAGTCAACAGAAAAATTCGATCTGTCTGATATTAATAATATGATCGATACTGATGAAAAACCAAAAATGCAGGATGCAGAACCAGAGGAAGTTGAGCTGGATTTTGAAATTGAAGGAAATGCGCAGGATCTTCTGGTAAAAGATGAAACTATTGAAAAACAGACAGTTTCACACAAAAAAGAAAAACTTGATGATACTTTTGATATGGGAGCAATAGAAAACGGATCCGATGCTGAAGATGTCGATGGTTTTACTGATTCAAAAAAAGCAAAAACCTATCCGCCCAAGAGAAAACCCGCAGGCAAGAAGCAGCTTAGCGGGCTTATGCGTATATTACTGATTTTTGTTTTCCTGTTTGGAGGCGCTTACGCTGCGCATGAGGTTTTAAACAGCATGGGGATAAAGATTTCTGTTACCGACGCTTTCAGAGATATACCTTTTGTTGGTGATCTGCTTAAACCTGATGTCAAAGATGTCGGTAACATTTATGTGAATATTTTTGAAAAGACAGTAAACGGCAAATTCATGGATAATCCGAAAATAGGAACTCTTTTCGTAGTAACAGGGAAAATTCAAAACGAATATAAGCATTCCCGACGTTTTATAAAAATGACAGGCAAAATCTATAAAAAGGGGAAAGCCCTTGTAAAAGCAGAAACGGTTTATTGTGGAAATCTATTATCAGAAGCAGAGCTCAAAAGCCTTAGTCAAACAGCTATTACTAAGCGACTGAAAAACCGCCTCGGAGATAAGAGAATAAACATGAATGTTAAAAAAGGCCAGGCGCTCCCGTTTATGATCGTATTTTCAAATGTTCCGAGCGGCCTGGAAGAATATTCCGTTCAGGTAGCAGGGTCTGATAAGCCATAGAAAAGGTGGTTTTCCACTTGACTAAGTAGAAAGAGGCTGTTAAAAAAAGCGCTGTTAAAATTTGGATATAAGTAGTAATGGCGATGTAGCTCAGGTGGTTAGAGCATGCGGCTCATATCCGCAGTGTCCGGGGTTCGAGTCCCTGCATCGCCACCAAAATGCAATCCCAAGCGTTCCGATTAAATACAAAACCCTATGATAATATTAGAATTATGGGGTTTTTCTTTTCCAATCCAAGGTTTTCAAGTTGATTGATATTTTGATTTTCTGACCGATTATTCCAGAAATCATCAAGATGAAACACAGACTGCATCATCTGATTGTTCTCCGCTATACATACAAATATTTTTGTCGTTTTAAGCCACAAGTCACATCATCGTGACAGATAATATGTCATTAAAGCTTAACTCGCGACAAATAAAAGGTTATTTTGTCGCAAAAATTAATATCGCGACAAAAACATGCCGAAATATATTTCAGACAGAGACTTATTCCCCATTGAAACCATAATTGCCCAACGACATGTCTGATATCACAACTTTTTAGCAGTCTCCCAAAGTTTGTATATGTTGGTGCTATACGTAACAAAAGCTGATTTTATAACTGATATGTCAATTTTATGAGAACGCTTGTAAGTTCATAAAACATGATTATAATGAATATATGAAAAAAAATCTGTCTTAAATACCTATCAGTTTCAATATATTATTTGCAAACAGGACTTTCTGTGCCATGAGCATAGCCCTCCCATTCTATAACTTGTCATCCATCTGTATAATCACTGCGCGGGAATAAATATAAAATTACCGTGCCTAAGCTGAGTACTTACCGCCTTGTCATCCTGGTTTGTGTGCTCGATTATTCCTGTTTATTTCTGGCACGCATATTCTTTTCAAATTATAATCATCAAAAACGAACAACCTCTTTCAAGAAAGGTGAAAACTATGAAAACTTTGCAGGTAAAAGAATTAATGATACCTATTTCGGAATACGCATCCGTTCACGAAGATGCCAACATAACGGAGGCTATGCAAGCAATTGAAAGTAAAAATAAAAGTTACGGAGAAAGCCCCTATCGACATCATTCTCTTGTAGTCATTAATGACAATAATCATGTGGTGGGGCGCCTCAGTCAGGTGGACATAATGCGGGCTATGGAGCCCCGATATGACAAACTGGAAGATGCGCACTGGGTTAGCCGATCGGAGTTGAGTAAGGATATGCTGGTAACCCTGCGTGAGAGCTTTATGCTCTGGGAGGAACCATGGGAGGTAATGTGCAAAGGCTTGGGCAACATGAAAGTAAAAGATTATATGCAAGAACCAACTGAAGGTGAGCTCGTCTCGGAAAATGATACATGTAATATTGCCTGTCATAGAATTGTGATGGGACGCCATCATAGCCTGCTAGTTACTCGAGACAAAGAAATAATTGGTATCCTACGTTCAACGGATCTTTTCAATAACCTCTATGATTTAATGGTTAAAGGTAACTGCCTTGAACCCTAATGCATTTATTGAAAAACTTTTTTGGCACGTTACTTTTAGTTTTAGAGGACAATGCCTGTCGCCTATAAGAATGATGCCACAAAAAACGACCCTATTTATTTCCATAATTACTAATCATGGTTTGGCCCATAGTTTTCCTACATCAGAATGGCCTGTGTTGTTAGCACGTCAAGTTGTCCGGTATTTTTGACAAATGAAATGTCCGGTTGGTTAAATTTATATATGGTTACAACCAGAACTGATATTGGCTGGTTCAGGGGGATATCCCCTTGAACCAGCGGCAATTCATTCGGTCAAGCTGCTTTTTTTCTTAACTGTTCCAATATACTGCCACTTGAATCAAACCTCCCTAACAAATGCGGCCCTTTCCAAACTGAATAGCTGTCGTCCAGGTGATGACGAACCAACACATGCAAACCTGAACAGGTGTGTCGTAATGGTTGACGCTGTATCTGCAAGATCTTGTTGTCGTAACGTACGGTGTTGTCTTTGTTTACCACACGCTTTGGGGAGGGCCGCTGCCTTCTTCGGTCAAACAGACCATCATAACCGTATTTTTCATATCGTATTTTCCAACGCCTCATGCTGCGGTCACTGACTCCTATTATCCATGCCGCTTTAATCCAATTGATTTCTCCACTCATTGCTCTTAAAATAATCTCTTGTATTTTCATTGCCCGCCTTGCTGCGGAATCGGAATACATACTCATAGGCAAACCTCCTATATCTTCTTGCCTCTTTGTATCCCATATCCACTAACCGGACAATTCATTTGCTTACAACACGTCGCTATAAATTATACGGTGTTATTAGGTGGCCGAAATGGAGCGGAATATGCTTCTGGTAATGTTCAAGAAAATATTATATCCAACCGATTTTTCAGATGTTTCAAAGAAGGCCATAGACTATATTAAGCAACTAAGAGAAAGCGGATCCGAGACGGTCATCGTGTTGCATGTCATTAATCAACGGGGTATGCAAGCTATTGAGCAGTATGCATCTGGAACTTTGATTGAAATAAATCAAAGGATAATGGATGATGCAAAACAGCAAATAGAGGTCATAGAAGATGAATTGAAGAAAAGTGGTTTTGAAGTAAAATCAATGATTAAAACGGGAATTCCAATGAGAGAAATATTAAAGGCCGAAGAAGAAAATGTCTCAGTTATCGTAATAGGATCTCACGGAAAAAGCTACTTAGAGGAGATTTTTCTCGGTTTTGTTTCCGAAAAAGTTTCCAGGAAATGCAAAAGCCCGGTTCTAATTGTTAAAAGATAGGGCGGGTTTCCGGACGCCCTTTTGAATTAAACACTACATTTTTTTTGGACATAATATAAAACCCATATGCCAAGACAAGCAAGCATAGATGCTCCTGGAGCATTACATCACATCATTGTAAGAGGGATAGAGCGGTGTAAAATATTTAAGAACGATACAAGACAGGGAATTTTTTTTAAAACCGTTTTGTAAAGATCAGGTTCAGCTTGACCTTTTTTCATAGATACGATTAAGCTGATAATAAACAAAACTGAAAAAGGTTTACTTGTACCTTGCGGCCTTTAGGTCGTAGCGTTAACCCCACCAAGGAGGGAAAAAATGAATGTAATTCGTTTTAGTGAAGCCGAGAATTATGAACCTGAAAAGGATTGGAAAAGAGTCAGCCTTTGTAACCAGGAGGACATCTCAGTTGAACATTTTGTCAAGCCGCCAAAGCACAGCTCTCCTTTGCACGATCACCCCAATGCGCAGGTCCTTATTGTTCTAAAAGGGAAACTGTCAGTTATTACAGACAACGATGGAGAACAAGAGCTTTGTGAAGGTGATGCGGCGTATATTCCGGGTGAGGAACCGCATGTTGTTACCAATCCATTAGACAAATTATCCATAGGTTTGGATATTTTTGTTCCGGGACGATCCTTTGATTTTTGGCTAAAACGAAAAACTGTTAAAGGCTAACCAATATGGAGCTTCAGCTCCTTAAACAATTTAAAGAGGAATCACCTTTTTGCCGAATCTGACTGAAACAGAAAAAACCTATAGAATACACTGGGCCTGGGTGATTCTGGCCGTCTGTTTTTGCAACCTGTTCATCAATTATTCGATTCGGCTCGGTTATGGAGTTGTCCTGCCGGAGATGATTCGCGATCTCGAATTCAGCCGAACAGCGGGTGGCTCCATTTACAATGCCTATCTTTTTGTCTATCTTGCCTTGACGCCTTTCACGGGGTTTCTCACTGACAAGCTGGGAGCCCGTCGGGTGATTGCCGTATGTTCACTGATTCTGGGAACAGGCGTGCTGCTTATGGGTACCGTCCGGAGCCTGCCTGACGCCTGCATTTTCTACGCTGTCGTGGGGCTTGGCGCTACCGGAATGTGGACACCCGTTATTACCGTTGTTCAGCGCTGGTTCAGCCCTAAAAAGAGGGGACTCGCCCTTGGAATCATTTCTACAGGATACGGATTAGGATTTGGAACCATGGGCGCCGCATTCCCCTGGATTGTCCAGCAGTTTAACTGGCGCTTTGCCTGGTATTTCCTGGGAGCAGCCGCCCTGGTTATGTTCTTTTTCAACAGTTTGTTGCTAAAAAGTGATCCTGCGTCCGCCGGCTATGAACCCTGGGGACAGAAAACAAGAATTGATTCAGTAAAAATCGCCCAATCAGAAAAACCCTCATTCGTAAAAAAGGTATTAAAATACAAACCGTTTTGGATTATCGGCTTGTCATATTTTTGCATCGCTTATAGCCTTTACGGTATAACAACTTTCATGGTGGATTTTGCACAATATGAAATGGGGCTGCCCCTTGCTAAAGCAAGTTTTCTGGCGACAATTCATGGTGCTTGTCAAATTATAGGAGTATTGACAATTCTGCCTCTTTCAGATTATCTGGGACGAAAAAAAACCATTATCATTTCTAACTTAGCTATAACCATTACATTGACCGGCATTCTGTTTGCCGGACAATCATGGATTATCCTATATATTCTTGTCGGTATTTTAGCGGTTTTCTACGGTGTGACATTTCCGATTTATGGAGCATGTGCCGGCGACTATTTCCCAAGAGCCCTCATGGGAACCGTCATCGGTGCCTGGACACCTTTTTACGGGACCGGAGCGATACTGGCTCACTGGGTATGCGGTATGCTGCGAGATACCACAGGAAGCTACAGCATTGCATTCAGCATCAATGCGATTATGGCTGCCCTCGGATTCTGCTTTTTTTTAATGTTAAATAAGAGTAAGAATATCCCCGTTTAAACACTACACACTTCGGCTTTAATTGAAGTCATTAATGCTGAGAGACCATTGCAAAACGGCACTTTTCGAAGTCTGCGCTTATCTGCAAAAGTCTCAAGGGATGATGAACTCGTAAAAAGTCCGATTTAGACGGTTTCGTAAAAAGTTCAAATCCAAGGCGTGCAAATTTTATAATTATGATGCGTACTTATCGTACGCAGAATGATTACGAAATACAGCACAACGTCCCGCTGAACTGAAGCGGGAGACTTTTTACGAGACCGTCAAGGGATCAGTTCGCCGACACTATGGAGAGCTGAACCCTTTCAGGACAAACTATATATCAAAATATAAGAAAAACTCGTGGGGATGGGGGCGAAGTTTCATGGGATTCACTTCGTTTTCCGTCTTGTATTCAATCCACATGTCTATGGCATCCTGAGTAAAGACATCACCTTTTAAAAGAAATTCATGATCCTCTTTTAATGCATTCAGGGATTCGTCTAATGAGCCCGGAGCAGACTCGACTTCAGCCAGTTCTTCAGGTGGAAGATCGTATATATTTTTATCAAGGGGCTCACCAGGATCCATCTTGTTTTGAATACCGTCTATGACTGCCATTAGCATGGCGGAAAAAGCCAGGTAACCATTGCAGGAGGGATCCGGCGTTCTGAACTCTATCCGTTTTGCCTTGGGAGACGCTGAATACATGGGAATACGGATTGCCGCACTTCGGTTCCGGCTTGAATAGGCCAAGTTTACCGGTGCTTCAAATCCGGGAACAAGTCTCTTATACGAGTTGGTTGTCGGGTTTGTAAAGGCGCAAAGGGCCTTGCAGTGCTTTAAAATTCCACCAATGGCGTATAAAGCTTCCTGAGAGACTCCGGCATATTGATCTCCGGCGAAAAGGGGTTTATCTCCATTCCATATGCTTATATGTGTGTGCATGCCTGTTCCGTTATCTTCAAACAGCGGTTTCGGCATAAAAGTAACGGTACGATTGTGACGATAGGCAACGTTTTTCAAAACATATTTGAACCACATTAACTGGTCTGCCATCTGAAGCAACGGCTTAAAACGCATATCAATCTCTCCCTGGCCAGCTGTAGCCACTTCGTGGTGCTGGCATTCAATATCAATGCCAAGGCTCTCTAAAACCAGAACCATCTCTGTTCGCAGGTCCTGAAATTTATCCATGGGAGGAACCGGAAAATACCCTTCCTTGTGCCTTGGCTTATAACCCAGGTTTGGTTCTTCATTCCTGCCTGTATTCCAGACCCCTTCGATGGAATCAATTTCATAAAAAGCCCTGTTGCTTGACGATTCGAACTGGACATTATCAAAGATAAAAAATTCAGCTTCAGGACCAAAGTATGCGGTATCACCAATTCCGGTGCTTTTCAGATAGGTTTCGGCTTTTTGGGTGATATAGCGCGGATCACGAGAGTATGACTCCCGTGTTATGGGTTCAATGATATTGCCTATAAGCACGAGGGTCGGCTCCTTGAAAAAAGGATCCATTTGTGCAGTAGTACTGTCCGGTACCACCAGCATATCGCTGGCGTGAATTGGTTGCCATCCGCGGATACTCGACCCGTCAAAGCCAAATCCATCTTCAAAGCTTGATTCATCCAGTTCACTGATAGGAACCGTAAAATGCTGCCATACGCCCGGAAAGTCCATAAACCGGATATCAACAACCTTTACTTTATTTTTCTTAACCATGTCCAATACTTGTTTTGGCGTCATTATAAAATCTCCTTTAATAAATTATTAATATATCTGTATAATCCATGTTTATCTGTGTCCCATTTGAATAAAGATAAAGTCAGATGGCATCCTTTCCTTTTTCTCCTGTACGCACTCTAATTGCCTGCTCAACTGAAAATACGAAGATCTTTCCATCTCCTATTTTACCGGTATTTGCAGCTTCGCGGATTTTATCTACAACTTCATCTGCTCTGCCGGCTTCGACAACGATTTCGATCTTTATCTTGGGAATAAAGTCCACGACATATTCTGCACCGCGGTATATCTCCTTATGCCCCTTTTGTCTTCCATAACCTTTAACTTCTGAAATAGTCATTCCCTGAATGCCGATTTCATTTAAAGCCTCTTTTACATCATCCAATTTAAAGGGTTTGATAATAGCTTCAATCTTTTTCATATTAAATCCTCCTATATAGCTAATTTGAACCTCCCGCCGGAAGCCTCTTTTCTATAGCGGCCTTTATTGCTGCAACCTGGTCAGGCGAATCGACCTTCTGGCCGTCAAAGTC
>JASJGP010000071.1:0-3801 GCA_033791485.1 Desulfobacterales bacterium
AGTCACGGTGCTTATTCCGTATAGAATAATACCCATGCCGAAAATAATAAGAAGCATGGTAAATATCTCGGCAGGAACATTTCCCGTAACCTCTATTACTTCACCAAATCCTACAGTAGTCAGGGAGATTACCGTCATATATACACAATCCATAAATTTCGGCTCTCCACCGAACAAGATATAATATCCAGTGCTTCCTGCCAGGACTACAAGGGAAATGGATAAAAGTATCAGGTAGAGTCTTTTTTTAATGCTCATTACGACGCCATCCGGAGCTTATTCAAATATTTTTTTCTAATGCATTAAATTTGATGAATTTGCCAAAAGTCCAATTTTAACATAGCCATAGAATATTTAGTTTATACGGGAAATAGCTATTTACAGACGAATAACAACTAATATAACAGCAGCAGTGTTACTGTAAAGCATTTTCTAAAAGATAATAAGCGTTTGAAAAGTCTTTACAAATTATAAACCATGTTTTATAATTTTTTGTTATTTTCAAAGGTCTCAAGGCATATACTATCTGTGACTTCTGTATGCCCTGTGGTTAAATTTAATTTTTTGATGAGAACTTGCGATGAATGAATTGATTTCCATTGTTATTGCTACACGAAACAAAGGTAAAACAGCCGAAATCAGGGAAATGTTAAAGGATTTCTCTGTTAACATAAAAAACCTCGATGATTTTGGTCCTATCCCGGAAATAGAAGAAGACGGCGATACCTTTGATGAAAATGCATATAAAAAAGCAAGCGTTACAGCAAGAATACTCGGGATACCTGCACTGGCAGATGATTCCGGCCTGTTGGTCGAATCCCTTGACGGTGCCCCAGGTGTTTACAGCGCAAGATATGCCGGTGAAAAGGCCACTGATAAGCAGAGAGGTGAAAAGCTGTTAAGGGAAATGAAAGGCAAAACCAACCGAAAGGCCGCTTTTGAATGCGTAATATCGATTGCAGTTCCGACTGGCCCTGCCCTGACATATGAAGCGCGCTGCGAAGGTCTTATTGTCGAAAAACCAGCCGGACAGAATGGATTCGGATATGACCCTGTTTTCTTTTTCCCGCCGCTTAAAAAGACTTTTGCAGAGCTAACCCGCACGGAAAAAAGTCGTGTAAGTCACAGGGGAAAGGCGCTTTCTGAGCTTAAGGAAGAATTTGATAAAGTTCTTACCTGGATTAGATTGCATATGCCCTAAAGGAAACAACATGATTGAAACAGTTGGTGATGATAACATCAAGTACTATCGCGATAATAACAGTGTCCATCATGTACCGAAAAGAAAATTAAACGACATCATTTTGAGTTGTCATTAAAAACAGCACACCTGCGTGCCGGTAACAAAAAGTTGAAAGGGAGAAGCAAAATGCTGGAAATGAAAAAAGGGATAGACATTGCAAGTGAACTCGGAGGAATTTCCACCTATGAAGAAGCAATGCAGCTTTTTGAAAAAGAGCTGGATGAGATAAATTTGTCAAAGATAAAACAGATAAAGCGTACGGAAGTTGTTTTGAAAGTCGCCAATGCCATTTCCATGTGCAGGCCGGAGACCGTTTTTGTTAATACAGGTTCAAAGGAGGACAGGCAGGCTGTTAGAGATCTGTGTATAAAAAACGGGGAAGAGAAAAAACTTCCTATAGATGGTCATACGATCCATTACGACCTGAAAGACGAACAGGGGCGGATTATCGACAGGACATATTATATTGCCAATGAAGGAGAAGATATAAGTTCCCTTGCAAATCAAATGGATAGAGCCCAAGCTCTTAACCTGGTGCGGGAAAATATGACAGGCATTATGAAAAATAAAACCATGGTTGTTGGATTTTATTCGCGCGGGCCTGTCGGGGCGCCGTCATCAAACCCTGCTTTAGAGATCACAAGTTCCGGGTACGTGTCTCACAGCGCTGAAATACTTTACAGAAATGCGTTTTCCTCTTTTGATAAAGAGGTTGATCGCCTGGGCCATTTCTTTACCAATATACACAGCGAGGGTTTAAACAGACCTGAAGACCTGCCAAATGCACGGGTCTTTATGGACAGAAGCTATCAAACAACATACAGTTTTAAATGCACATATGCCGGTAATACTTTACTTTTGAAGAAAGGTAATCACAGGTTTGCTGTTGACAAAGCAGTATATTCAAACAGGGGGAATGAACTGTCGGAACATATGTTTATAACAGGAATCGAAGGCCCCGGGGGGGCGCGCACAACATGGTGCGCCGGGGCAGCGCCAAGCGGATGCGGAAAGACTACCACTGCCATGGCGGGCACACATTTTGTCGGTGACGACCTTGCACAGATATGGCGGCATGAAGATGGTACTATCCGGTCGATAAACCCGGAGTGCGGCATATTCGGCATTGTAGAAGATGTAAACCGGGAAGGTGATCCTATGCTTATGGATTGCCTGAGAAAACCCGGAACAGAGGTTATCTGGACCAATGTTCTTATTGATGAAAACGGTGTTCCTCATTGGACAGGAAACGGTGAGGAACAACCGGTTAAAGGCTTTAATTTTCAGGGAGAGTGGAGACAGGGAATGGTTGATGAAAATGGAAAAGAGGTGCCCATATCACATCCCAATGCCCGCTGTACGATCACTTCTGAAGCCTTGGCCAATTATTCAGAAAAAGCGGAAGATCCTGATGGAGTAGAAACCAGTGTATTTACATACAGCGGCAGAGACAGCAATACGATGCCCCCTGTCTGGGTTGCCAAAAATTCAGATCACGGTGTAGCAATTGGTGCCTGCCTGGTATCTGCAGCAACAGCAACCGAAGTGGGAGCTACAGGTGTAAAGCGTTCCCCCTGGGCTAATGCACCATTTATTCCCGGTGCGCTGGGACATTACATGGATGCTCAGTTTAAATTCTTCGGCCATGAAAAAATTGCAAAAGATAAAAAGCCTGTAATGGCCGGGCTTAACTATTTTTTAACAGATGAAGCCAGAGGGGGCAGTTCAAAAAAACTGATTGGTGAGAAAAGAGATGTAAAGGTCTGGCTGTCGTGGCTTGAGAGAAGATTTCATAATGAGGTAGATGCAATTGAAACTCCCGTTGGATTTCTTCCAAAATATGAAGATCTTAAAAAATTATTTAAAACCATTATTGATAAGGACTATACTGAAGAATTGTACGTGAGGCAGTTTTCCCTGTATATCGACAATATCATTGCCAGAATCGACCTGCAACTTGAAGCGTACGGAAAAGGGGTGGATATACCTGATAAACTCTTTGAAGTTCTTAATGAACAGCGTGAGGGACTGGTCATACTCCAGGAAAAATGCGGCCATATTGTAACGCCCGCAGAACTCCAGGCGCTTTAATAAAGATGGCGTCGTCAAAAGTCTCATCTACTGCGTTGTAGCGGTTTTTCAGGAATTCGACATACTAAATGTATAGTCTCATCCCTGAAAACCCGCTACGCCTTGTATATGAGCCTTTTTACTTAGCCATCCGGTGTTTATTTAAAGACTTTTTACGAATTCATCAATAATGTTTCAATAGGTAAAGGACACAGTGACAGAGGCATAGAGGCGGAAGTTAAAAAAAGAAAACAAGCATTTAATCTTTGTGCCTTCTGCCTCTATTCAACTTTAACCTGCTTCAGATATCGTTAAGTAGTTGAGTCGTTGATTGGTTGCGTAGCATAAAAATATTCCTTTTCTTTTCTCCCGTCATGATCTCACGAGGAACCCTTGCATCAAGACAATCGGAAATCAATCATTAAAATAATTTGCAGCGGCCGCATGCTGGTTGCACTTCTTATGGGTTTTGCATGCGGCCTTCCCCT
>JASJGP010000072.1:0-7381 GCA_033791485.1 Desulfobacterales bacterium
TCGAGCTTGGCCAGCCTGCCCATAGGCAGCATTTCATCTTTTTGAAGACCTAGTTTGTCTCTCCACTCATCCGGGGTCGGCATGTTTTTCTCTGCCGCCTCGGAAATCTGCCAGTCAGCCATGTCTACTGCATTAAAAGCCATATATCATCCTCCTATTCATAAAATAAATTAACATTGCAGGAACAGGGTATCAGACCCTTAATGTTCCTCGTTTCGATATCCTATAAAAATTTTTATATATTCAAATAATTCTAAGCCTGTTTTACAGACAGAAATTTCGTATCATGTAAAAAATGATTTGGCAAGAAATATGTGCCACTAAAAAATCGACCTGAAATTATATCATCCATATTTTTTAATATAAAATAGAAGCGGGGGATGTCTGGTTCTGCAATTGATTTAATCTGAAATAAAACCCTCTCTTATCCATCAATTCTATGTGAGTCCCGGTTTCGATGATACGCCCCTTGCTGAGCACAATGATTTTGTCAGCGCTGCGGATGGTTGAGAGACGATGGGCTACGACAATAGATGTCCTCTTTGTCATCAGGTTATTAAGAGCCTCCTGGATCTTTTTTTCTGTTTGGGAGTCAATATATGACGTAGCCTCATCAAACAGTATAAGCTGCGGATCACGGGCAAAAGCCCTTGCAATAGATATCAACTGGCGCTCACCGCTTGAAATTGATGCTCCACCGCTGTCCAGTATAGTGTCTAATCCCTCAGGCAACCTGTCAATCAGGTCTTTGCAATTTGAGACCTTTATAATATTTCTCAATTCCTGCTCTGAAAGATCTTTTTTCCCTTTTAAAATATTTTCCCGAATGGTCCCTGAGAATAAAAAAGGATCTTGCATAACCAGCGCCATTTTTAACCTGAAAATTGAAGTTTCAAATTCACAGATATTCCTTCCGTTTATGCAAACCCGGCCCGATTCAGGAACATAAAACCGGGTAATCAGATTAATAAGAGAAGTTTTGCCTGAACCTGTGGGCCCAACCACAGCCAAGGTTTCTCCTTTTCCTACTTTAAACGAAATCCCTGAAAGGACTATGTTGCCTGGAGCATAACCAAAGGAAACGTTTTCAAAGGAAATTTCTTTTATCAAGCTTAAATCCGACGCACTGTTTTTTGAGTCAAAAGCAACTTGAGGCAACATACTCCTGCTTTCTAATAATAAAAATATCCTTTCAGCTGAAGCCATAGCATTCTGGAGGATATTGTACTTTTCGGCCAGATCCCTGATGGGACGAAAAAACATTTTCATATAAGTAATAAACGCAACAAAAGCGCCAAGGCTAATGCCTTCGGAAATTACATTATTCCCGCCGTAAAAAATAACAATCGCAACTGTAAATACCCCCAAGATTTCTATAAGGGGCATAAATACAGCTAAAACCCTGATTTGCCGCATGCCTGCCAGGTAGTTTTCATGGTTCAACCCCTTAAAACCATGGAAATTATTTTCTTCACATCGAAAAAGCTGGATAACCTGTATCCCTCCAATGGTCTCGGAAAACCGGGTGTTGATTTCCGCTATTTTAATCCGCAGATCTCTGAATACATCCCTGGCTCTTTTGGAAAAAACGATTGAAGTATAAAGAACAAAAGGAAGCACCGTAAAAGATACAAGAGCCAGTTTCCAGTTCATGCTGATAAGAACTATTGCAATCCCAAGGAGTAAAAATAGATCCTTAAAGACAATTGAGATAACGGATGTAAAAAGCTCATGCATATTCTGAATATCATTGGTAACCCTGGTAACGAGCCTTCCTACCGGATTCTTTGTAAAAAATTCGATTGATAATTTTTGAATCCGCTCAAAAAGTTTCATTCTCAGATCATGCATTATCATATGGCCTGCATACTCCATTATCATTTTTTGCATGAAATTTAGGCCGAAATTGATCAGTATGATAACCAGGAATATGGTTGTAAGTGCACCGAGTCCGGCAAAATCATCTTTGCGCAGTACTGCAAGATCCTCTTTTTCCAGGTTGCCGAGCTTTTTATAAGAAATTTGCGCATCTGTTTTTTCTATAGCAAACAGTTCTTTGTATTTACCAACAACCGCCCGGATTTCAGGATCAGACATGTCCACAATTAAATATCTGCTTTTATTTTCGGATCCTTTTGTCAGCCGGGCTTCGATTGCATCTGCTTGCGGCACAATATACCTGTCAATGGCTATCTTGGTGACATAGGGAAGAGAAAGGTCGAGCAGGGTTATGCATATAACAAGAATAATTGACCAGAAAAGCATAACTTTATATGGCCCGGCATATGGATATAAGCGCCTGAGCAGCCTCATGTCATAATGCCTGCCAAGCTTTTCTTCTTCGAAATATCCAAAATCTGTTTTCATAATGATATTTATAACTATTTACGCAGTCAGGCAGAAGCTGTTTAGACTGAAGGCTGAAGGGGTCATAAGAGCACGATTGCCGCACTTTGGCGGAATGTGATTCTTGCACCAAGCATGGCTTCAAAATGCGCTTTTCCCTAACAGTCTTCAGCCTTCGGCCTATCAACCTGAGTTACTATTATTTTACGTCGCTAAGCGCCTAACCCCTCTTCAATTTCCTGAAGGTGAAATGTTTTTGCATAGTACCGGTTGTTTTCCATTAACTTGGCATGGGTGCCTGATTCCACAATGCTGCCTTGGTCGAGTGTTATAATCTGATCTGCAAACCGGACTGCAGACAGGCGATGCGAAACAATAATTATAGTCCTTAAACCTGCCATGGACCTTATGGATTTTATGATCGACTCCCCTGTTTCCAGATCCACCTGGCTGATAGGATCATCTAAAATCATAATGGGTGTGTCCTGTAAAAATGCACGTGCAAGGGCAATACGCTGCTTTTGTCCGCCTGACAGGATTACACCCTTTTCTCCGACAACAGTATCAAAACCGTCCGGAAACGATTTAACCGTTTCGTAAAGCGCTGCCATAACAGATGCTCTGATCAATTCCTCTTTTTTAATATTGTTGTTGCCTAATATGATATTTTCTCTAACGGTTCCTGCAAACAAAAATGGTTCCTGGGGCACAAACGAAATCTGTGATCTTAGCCCGCTGATTTGAATTGATTTAACATCTTTTTTGTCCAGCAATATTCGCCCGTGTGACACATCATAAAGCCTTGGAATAAGGCTTAAAAAGGTTGTTTTTCCACTCCCTGGCGGGCCCACAATACCCAGAATTTTGCCGGGCTCAAGATTAATATCGATTTTGGAAAGTGCCGGAAACACGCCATGTTTATATGAAAATGAAACATTCTTAAAAATTATGCCCCCGACGATCTCGTGTGCCGGTTTTGCATCAGGTAGATCTGCAATCTCAGGCTGAATCTGTAAAATTCTGTTTAGCCTGTCTAAGGATGCCCTCCCCCGCTGAATAAGGTTTGTTACCCAGCCTAGGGCCATCATCGGCCATGTAAGGATCCCAAGGTAGCTTATAAATGCAACGAAATCGCCCGGCGTTATGGTAAACGAAATCGCCTGACGGCCTCCAAAATAAAGTACAATGGCAAGGCTTATATTTGAAAAAAGAAGCATCATTGGAAAAAAAGAACCGACAATCTTAACCAGACTTAAATTTTTATTAACGTACTCCTTTGATATTGCTTCAACTTTTTTGGTTTCAGAACCATGCAGGTTGTATGCTTTTACAATTCTGATCCCTGCAAACCGCTCCCTTACCACTTCGGTTAAATCTGAAAATGCACCCTGAACTTCCCTGTATCTTTTGTGCATTTTTTTACTGAAAAACAACGTGCCCAGGACAATTAACGGCATAGGGATCAGTACAAGCAATGTGAGTTTTATATTTATGTATGCCATGAAACCAATGGACGCCATGCCGAGTACAATGGAATCGTTGAGTGCGACCATGCCCATACCTGTTGCCATGCGGATCTGTTGAATATCATTGGTTGCATGGGCCATCAGATCGCCTGTCTTTGCCTTATCAAAATAAGAGGCTGAAAGGGTCTGTATGTGGGCAAAAAATGTGTTTCGCAGGCCTTCTTCGACACGCCTTGATGTACCCAGGAGACAACGCCGCCAGAGGTAACGGAAAATGCCAATCATTAAAGCAATACCAACCATCCAGGCGCTGTAAAAAAAGAGGCCTTTTGAATCGATTTGCAAAGCCGTGAGATCGTCGATGGCCCATTTTAAAATTCGGGGAATAAAAAGCTGCAAAAGATCAACAATAATAAGGCAGACCAGTCCGAAAAAAATCAAAGCACGGTTTTCTATAAAATACGGTTTTATTAAGGCAGACGATTTCATATTTATCCGGAAGATCGGTTTTTATCTTTAATTACTTCCTGAAAAGAAAAAGATTTTTTATCACGAAAACACGAAAAAGATAAAATTAATGATCTCATAAAAAGTTAAAAAATGTATTTTTAGTTAGTTGCAGCTACTATGGGCTGCTGTTTTCATCGGAGTAACGGCTTTTTACAAGACCATTAGATATAGTTGCTGTCTTCAATAACTTCAAGCAATTTGTTTATCCACACATTGACTTTTCGGCAACCTGTTGGTATTATAAAAAGTTATGGGATCAGGAAACGTTGTTGAATATATCGACCAGCAAAAAATATTATGCGCTGTAGTTCTGGAAGTCAAGAACCAGCGTCTTAGACTGCTTACCGAGAACAACAGGGAAGTTAATCTTTCCGCAAATCGCCTGTCACACAAATGTAAGACTCAAATTGATTTATCTGCAGGCAGGAACATGATGGTTAAATCATTAAAGGAGATTGCCGGCCTGCGGAAAAAATTGATTAACCATGTGGATATCAAGGGACTGTGGGAAGTTTTGAACCCGGAACAGGAATGGATTGATCTTGCAACCATGACCGAATTCTGTTTTCCTGATAATCCCTCCTGCGATCATGAATCAGCAGTTATACGGGCATTTTTTAAAAACAGGCTCTATTTCAAATTTAATCCTGACAGGTTTTTCCCAAATTCCGAAGAGCAGGTAATCCGGATTGTCTCCCGTGAAAAAGAGGATGCCCGAAAAAAACAAATTATCACAGACGGGGCGAGCTGGATAAAAAGCGTCTTGAACGATAATTTTCCTTTATCAAAATCTTTTACTGAGAAAAAAACAGAATTTGTTGATATCTTAAAGTCGGCTTATCTTTTTGAAAAAGAAAGCAAACATTATGACCTCGGGAAAGCAATGCTGGCAAAGGCAGGCATCAATGATTTCAGCAGGATTTTTCAGATTCTTGAAAAGATTGATGTATTCGATAAAAATGAAAACATAGATCTTTACAAATATAATATATCTATAACTTTCCCTGACCAGGTTATTAAAGAAGTGTCTGATCTTGCCGACCGAATAAACACCTCACCTGAGAATGATTTTTCAGATATTAAACGGATAGACCTTACTAAATTATCCCTTATGACCATAGACGGACAGGCAACCATTGATTTTGACGATGCCTTGAGTATAGAAGATAGGGGGGATCATTATCGGCTTGGCATTCATATCGTAGATGTCGGGCACTTTATTCCTAAAGGAAGTGTGATTGATTGTGAAGCCCTTAAACGTGGAAGTTCTATCTATATGCCAGACCGGAAAATTTCCATGCTCCCTCCTTATCTTGCCGAAAATCTTTGCAGCCTGAAAGCCGGTGAACTTAGGCCTGCCATCAGCACATTGATTAAATTGACTCCTGCTGCCGATATAATCGATTATGAAATAATTCCCAGTCTGGTTAAGGTAAAGCATCAACTTTCCTATTACGACGTTAACCTGCTGGCTGAGGAAGACAAGGCAATTATTATTCTTCGTGATATTGCAGCAAAATATCGTGAAAGCAGGTTGTCATCAGGGGCTGTTCATATATCACTTCCGGATATCAATGTGTGGTTAGACGAAGATGATTCAATAACTGTAAACAAAGTTAACAGGGAGAGCCCTGGCAGGATGCTGGTTTCAGAGCTGATGATCATGGGGAACTGGCTTTCGGCAAGATTCCTGGCGGATCACAAAATTCCAGCGATCTTCAGAACTCAGCCGGATCCAAGGGAGCGTTTATACAAAGGGGAAGAAGGAACTTTGTTTCAGAATTACATGCAGCGAAGGTATTTGAGCCGGTTCATATTAAACACTGAGCCCAAACGACATTCAGGACTTGGACTCGACTATTATGTCACGGCCACATCACCAATCCGGAAATATTTTGATCTGGTTACACAGAGGCAGTTGCGATCCGCCTTTGGCATGGAAAAAGCCTACACCCATGAAGAAATAGATAAAATCATTATATCTCTTAAACAGCTCATGAGCAATGTATCTCAAATCCAGCAGCGTCGCAACCGGTACTGGATTTTGAAATATCTTGAAAAGAGAATAGGCCAAAAAGAAGAAGCTATTGTACTCTACAAGCGAAGGGACAGATACAATATACTTCTTCCGGAATATATGATAGAATGCGACCTGTCCGTGTCCGGCAGTATTGATTTAAAGCCTAAAGATCTTATCCGGGTTACATTGCAATATGTCAACGCCAGGAAAAACTCATTTTCTGTATTTATGGGATGACTACTTAAAGCACTTTGCAAGAAGTCTTGAAATTCGCAGGAGCACTGTTGTGATTACTCCAGAAAAAGAATCAAATAAATATACTACTACAGCCCGTCTTTTTAAGCTTATCAGCAATATCTCTGAAGAACAGCTGCTGATTTTGTTAAAAGAGTTGCTCAAAGACCGTTTTACTGCTCATTTGTTAGGGCTTATTATTGAAATGCCTGATGAACAGCAGTTAATGCTTATAAGGCAATTGGAGGAAGCATCTGTAAAGTCGGGCAATCTGGATAAAAGAAATCACTTGAGAAAACCCTGCCTGATAAATGTCGATTACATAGTCGGAAATCGTAAATTCAAAAGCTTTATGCTCGATATCAGCACTTTTGGTGTATTCATTGAAACAAAAAACCCTTTTCCGGTGGGAAAAGAAATAATAATGACTTTTACCTTAAGCAATTATCAAAAGCCCTTTAAGCTCACCGGTGAGATTATCTGGAGTGGCTCCCAGGGGATTGGTGCGAAATTCAAATATTTAAACCGGCGCCAGTTTGATATCATTAAATCCTATTCAGAAAAGATGGATGAGGTATATGAAATAAACAGCTAAGGAGTGACGGTCTCGCAAAAAGTATCACCAATGGTGCCCGAAGGAAATGCCCTTGGGGTGCTAAGTAGTAAGTTCCATATACAAGGCGCAGTAGATGGGACTTTCTACGACGCCATCAAGGATAGTCTAATGCGCGTATTATTCTGGTATTGTGAACATTTTGACTGGGTACCTTCAATGAAAACACTTGATGATGCTCCTGACGCTCAT
>JASJGP010000073.1:0-2517 GCA_033791485.1 Desulfobacterales bacterium
GTCCAGCAGTCACTTTCTGTCCACTGAAAAGCATGATTGGCGATTACCAGAAGCCAGGGGAAAAGCAAACGAAGCAGGACACCGAGAAGGCTCGGGGCGATGCAAAGCGGGATAAGTAACCGCGGACGACAAGGGCACAAAGCGAGAACGCGTCCTTCGTTCTAACTTCACGGCGAACGGGCGGGCCGGAAGCGCCATGCCACACGTCTTTCCTGTTTCGGCCAGCCGTTCACTACGACGTTAGCCCGCACGATGAACACATTGTGTTTCCATCCTTAAACTTCTTGGAATTGCCCTGCAATAAATTATATTCTGGTTTTACGAAAAAAAGGGCCACCACAATTAGTCGTAAAACCTTAATTTTGTCGTACACTCGGCCCGATTCGAACGGGCAGCCTACGGATTTGAAGTCCCTGGACATCATGGATGCACATAAATCCAACTGACACCAGATTTGGACAGGTCCGAATGACAAAGATGATCTCAATATATCTGCAATGTTAATTTTGGCCATCGTTTACAATCCGAAGCTGTTGTCATAAAAACATGTTTCTGTAAAAAAATAGAGGAAACCATGGAAGCTAACAATGTTTTTAACCAATTGACATTTTCAGAAAACAGCCACGTTAAGACCGTGCTGCTTCAGCAAGATCATTTTGAACTGGTGCGTATAGCGTTTGGGAAAGGGGTGAAAATTCCACCGCATCAAGGGGGACATGCGGTTTTTTTTCTGGTTTTGCAGGGCAGGGGAATTTTCACTTGCGGGGAAGAGGACGTCGAGCTTGCACAGAATCAATACCTGTATATCAAGGCGGACGAAACCCGAGGTATACAGGCATTGGAGGATCTGGTGGTTTTTGCGGTAAAAGGTTAGTTTGAGCAATTATGGGATGCGGGAAATATTCGCTTTAGACCATGCAAGTGTAAAGGTTACGCATAGATGAATTTGAAGACGTGTTTAGCAATATTGAATGTTATTGTGTGGGTTGTTGTGTTTGGTTGCTCAAACACAACGGAAATTCAAACGCCTGAAAAAATCGGAGAAAAAGACCGCATCAATCTGATTATAGGCGCCAAGGCCTCAGCCGTTGTCAATAAATTGCACGGCAGCACTGTTGCCACCGGAGGAGATGTTATTGCTGAATACGGTCGGGAAAAAAAAGACCTACTGTACATTACCTATTACACCGATGTGGAAAAAGCCAAAAAATCATTTAATTTGATGATCGAGAAAATGCGCGCCACCAAGGGCGGACCATTCACCCATCTGATGCCGATAAACAAATATAATGGTAACGCCTATATGGTCATAGGTATGGGTTCTTTGCATTATATCATTTGGTCGGGAAATTACCTTCTATGGTTGCAAACCGACCAGCCATTTGGCACCGCACTTCCGCCCCGACTTCTTACGCTTTATCCCGTTTGAGAAATAACGTGGTAACATCTTATATAGTAATTATTCATGTTCAAGAAACCTATAAGGGTTTTGAAACTTGCAGAGATGCCTCCAACTGATCTGTAAAATTTGCCGGATCAGAAAAGCTATGATATCTTTAATTTGATCGAACCGATGATGATCTCCATTAATCACAACCGGCTAAATTCAAATGATATCTACAATGACTGGTATTTAATCACCGTCCAAGCATAGTACCTGACCACAATAACAGCAAGATATTCATTAAGCCTATGTTGATTGATCCTTGACCGTTGCAACAATTCCATTCTATGCATTAATAGAATCGGTTGTTAAAATTCCCCTTCCGTCTCAATATTTTTAACAATACTTGCGAAAACCTGCACCTGCAACCAGTTGCTGATTAACTAACCGGATCATTCAGAATGTAGATCACAAAAAAGGATACGATTTTGTAGTTGTTAGATTATTGGGGATAAAAAATGCAATGCACAAACTGTAAAATTTTGATCCCTGAAAAAGCAAAATTTTGTATGGAGTGTGGATGTCCGTTGCATCAGATGGGATCTACAGCGGCCACTTTCCCAACTGATAGCGAGCGTAAACAAGTTACTGTAATGTTTTCAGATCTATCTGGATATACAGCTATGACTGAGAGGCTTGATCCTGAAGAGGTAAAAGGGATTATGAGTCTCATTTTTCGGGAGTTCACAAGAATCATTAAGGATTATGATGGGTTTATTGAAAAATTTATCGGCGATGCTGTGATGGCGGTTTTCGGAGTACCAAAGGCCCATGAAGACGATCCTATCCGGGCTATCAAAGCTGCCATGGAGATGAGAACGGCTGTAAAAGGTATTAGCCCCCAATTTGAGGAAAAAATTGGAAGTCCATTGAACATTCATACTGGTATAAATACAGGATTGGTTGTCACCGGCGAAGTAGATATTGAAAAAGGAACCCATGGATTAACTGGAGATGCCATCAATCTGGCTTCGCGCTTGGAAAATATCGCCAAGATGGGTGAGATAATCGTCGGGCCGGATACGTATAGTCGGGCAGTGAACTTTTTTGAGTTCGAGGTGCTAACACCAGCT
>JASJGP010000074.1:0-5331 GCA_033791485.1 Desulfobacterales bacterium
GTTTTATGGTTTGCATATGAATATAAAGTATGAAAAATCAGGGGCTATCCTGACGATTATTTTCTTGTTGGCAACAATAATTTCACAGCCGGCAAAAACGGCATCAGATGAATCATTAACTAAGAATACCATAAGCTTTGAAAGTAATATTGATCAGGTAAAGGAAGAAATGAAGCCTTTAAATTTTCTGCAGGATCCTTTACATACACCTTCGGAAATTAGCTATTTTCGTTATTATGGTTTTGATTTTAAAAAAACTCGCCACTTTTGGGGGACATTTAACAGTGGTGATAAAAAAATAGCAGCCCATATTTTTATACCTGCTGATCCAAAAGGAAGTGTTTTTTTGTTGCATGGTTTTTTTGACCATACCGGTATTATGAAAAATCTTATCGGGCACTGCCTGGACAGACAATATGCAGTTGCAGTTTATGATCTGCCCGGGCATGGTTTTTCTTCAGGTGAAGGTCTGCTTATAAATGATTTTTCAGAATATGTTTTAGTGCTGAAGGATTTTTTGAAAATTTGCAAGTATGATCTTCCCCGGCCCCTTCACTTGATAGGACACAGTACAGGAGGCGCAATTGCCTTTGAATACATGAACAGTACAGAGGATTTAATATTTAAAAAGATAATTCTGTTAGCCCCTTTAATTCATTTTACATCATGGAAAATTACAAAAGTAGGTTATACTCTTGCAAAGCCTTTTGTAAAATCTTTACCGCGAAAATTCAGGAAAAACTCTTCAGATTCCACGTTTCTTAAAAAGTATAGAAAAGATCCGCTGAGGACTAAAATCTTTCCCTTAAAGTGGCTGGATGCTGTTTATAAGTGGGACAAGCGTATAAAGGGTTATAAGTCTATTCCAAACCCTGTTCTGGTGATCCAGGGGACCGGAGATAAAGTTGTTGACTGGAAATATAATATAGAGTTTTTAGAAAAGAAATTAAGTAAGATGGAAGTAAAATGGATTCAAAACGCAAAACATCAGCTTTTAAATGAAAAAGAGTCTGTAAAAACTAAAGTTTTGGAGATTATAACAGAATATCTTGAGGAGTAACCGCCCACAGGGATCAGGGATAGTGGTCAGGGGATTCGGGTTGCGTGTTACGGGTTGCGAGTTGTTAATCGGAAATAATTCCTTTTTTATATCCCGTACCATGAAACCCGTAACCCGCAACTTGTGACGTTTAAGATGTAGCCCTTTGGACTCGGATATTTACTTCAGGATAATCGGTCTGCCAGGGCTTTAACCGCAGCCATATATTCCGACAGACCACGCATGAAGATGTCATTATGATTCGCCCCTGGGATTTCAAGGAAGGTTTTGTCGGATGCGCTGCATGCATTATAAAGGGCCTGCCCGTCAGAAAAGGGTATGATGTGATCTTGCTCGGCGTGGATGATTAGAGCGGGTTTGTCAAATGCTTTGATTTTATCTACGTTTCGAAAGCCTGTCTCTTCTTTAAAACCTATCGCATCCGGATCAATACCTAGAATATTTAGTAGGGGTCCGGCCCAGGCAAATCCGCTTTCCAAAATAAGGCCGTTTATCTTTTCTTTATGGCTGTCTGCAATTTCGATTGCCGATGCACTTCCTAATGATCTGCCCATAACAATAATAGGGCCAGTGTAAAAATGTTCCAATAGCCAGTTCTTGACAAAGTTAAATATGGCATGGGAGTCACTCATCATTGCCGTAACGGTGGGCCTGCCTGTTGATCTGCCGTAACCCCTGTAATCTACAGGCAGAAAATTAATTCCCATTTTATTATATAAAGGGCCTAGATCATCATAATCTGAAACTATTTCGCCGTTTCCATGAAAAAAGAGGATATTCGGGTTTTGTTTTTCCGCCATATGAAAACAGGCGCCGATTTTTTCATCTCTTTCAACCGGAATCATGATATCAATACCGTGAGACCTGGTTCCGGTAGTCTCCAGCTCCCTTCTCGGATGAAATAAAAACATTAATACCTCAGGCCGGTCCAGGGCTGTATAGTTATCTTTTGAGTTTATTCCCATGTGCTGCCTCTATTTTGCTGCTTCAGCTTTTCAAAGGTCTCGGCCGGCAAACAGCATCAAACATCTTCCAGGTTATGATTTAAGGTCTCAAATTAAGAACGTTGAATGTGCGGACAGGTTTGTACTTGCCTCTGGCAGGAATCGGTTCTAGCTCTGCGATATCGAAAGTATTCTGCAACTGATCAAGGGTCTGCCCGGAAATAAGTATCTGGCCGGGTTTTGCTGCACTGCACAGCCTGTATGCAGTGTTGACCGTCTTGCCTATTACCGAATAACTCATGGTACGGGAGGAGCCGATGTATCCTGCCACGAGATTGCCGGTATTTATTCCAATTCCGGTTTGAATCTGGAACTGCCCTTCGGCAGCACGGGTTTTATTGAATTCAACAAGCAAGTGCTGTATGTCTATAGCAGCTTTGACGGCGCGGATCGGATCGTCACCATGAGCTACAGGTGCACCCCATATTGCCATCATTGAATCTCCAATAAACTTATCTACCGTTCCTTCATGATGAAAAACAATATCTACGATTATCTCAAAGTAGTCATTGAGCATCTTCAGTACTTCGGTTGCATTCGTATTTTCACTTAAAAGGGTGAAGTCACGAATGTCGGCGAAGAAGACCGTAGCAACGCGGCTTTCCCCACCTTTTTCCACTTTTAACTGGCCTGATACTACCATTTCGGCCAGATTGGGTGACAGGAGCCTTTGGAATCGTTTTCGGGTAATCGTATCTTCCTTAATCTTTTTTGCCATCTCTGAAGTTTTGATAAACCGGGAGGTTTGGGTTGCTATGTTTGTCAGGAGGAACAGGTCTTTTTTATTGTATGCACTAACTGCTGTGGAAGATTCGAGAATTATGATTCCAATCATGTGCGCCTGATCAAGGATAGGTACTGCAATCGTACTGCGGGTTCCTTTTTTAATAATCGATTCTGCACCGCTGAAACGGTCATCCGCTGTGGCGTCTGTAGATATAATACCCTTTTTATTTTTCTGAAGGTAACGAACAAGAGTTTTGGAGATGATAAACCTGTTTTCCTGAGATGTCGTTTTGTATGCGTGTGGTTTTAAGATCTAGTTATTATTATGCATTAGTATTAGTCCACGATCACAGGAAAGAAGCTCAAAAGTACAATCAAGAACATGGCTAAGGATATTGTCAATGCTCATGTCAAGGTTGATGCCACGCTGCAGCTCGTGAGTTATTCGCAGTTTTTCATAATCAGCGCGCAATACCGCTTCATCAGGCATTTCTTTTTCGCTTAAAAACGGTTTATCTGTTTTTGGTTCAGAGATAGGAGTAAAATGACTGTGTATTGTACGGGAATTCTCATCAACAATTTGTACAACAGTGCCGGGAGTCGAAGAGGCGAAGATGCAGCGTGTGTTTCCAAGTTTGATCTCATCACCGTCATGGATCGACAGTTTGCCGTCTATGTTTTTATTGTTTACAAATGTGCCGTTAAGACTTCCAAGGTCTCTGATTACGAAACCCTGTTTGAATTCGAATGTAATGAGACAGTGCACTGAGGAAATGCCGGGATCCAGTATGGTGATATGATTATTGGTGTGGCGGCCGATAATGCAGTGTTCGTCAATTTCAACCTCATTTCTGCCGGTTTTGGAGAGTATAATAAGCTTTGGCATTATCTAATCTTTCGAAGGCTGAAAATTGATGGCGTCGTAAAAAGTCTCATCTACTGCGTTGTAGCGGTTTTTCAGGAACTCGACATACTATAATGTATAGTCTCGTCCCTGAAAAACCACTACGCCTTGTATATGAGCCTTTTTACTTAGCCATCCGGCGATTAAAGACTTTTTACGAGGCATCAAAATTGTCATTTTAGACTGCGAACAGGCAGACCGCGGCAGCCATTGACATCGTAGGAAGGTATGGCAAAAGAATTTCCATTGTTGAAATTGAAAGCCACACGGGCTCCTGTTGACTCTTCTGAAGTCCAGAGCAAAATGCAGCTTAATTGTATCTCCGGAACAATTTTTACCTTAAATCCACAGCCTGTTATGTATCCTTTGTATTTTTTTTTCGTAACATAAAGGCTTTGAAGCTCTTCAAGAGTGGGGAGACGCCAGTTGTCATATCTCGGACTTATAGTATCCCCAAATGTGTATTTGGCCCAGGCATTTGCATGTTTCCAGTTGATATCGCCCTGATTGTCAGCCTTTGCCCACATCAGTCCCAGTTCATGGTCTGTAACGGTTCCGTTGCCATTATCGGTGAAACGGTCTCCGGCCGTAACAGTATGGCATGAAAAAATAAGGCATGTAATAATTATACTGAAAAAGGTTATTTTTTTACACATTTTTTTTATTTTTTAATAAATTACTGAATAACAACCTTATTTTATTATAATGTGACAAAAGAGTCAAGGAGTAACTTATTTATTTAATGGTACTTTATTATGATGAGTACCTATTTGTTTTTTCAAAAACGGTGTAAAAATATGGCGGATTTTATTCAGAGATTCCTCAACGCCGGGTGTTATGTACTTTGCAAACACATCAAGACGTACCAGAGCATTTATGGTTGAATCTTTCTTGCCTGCTGTACGTAATCTTTTAACAATCGAGGCATTCATTTTTTCTATATTGTCGTATATTCTGGAAAGCCCATCCAGCTCCAGATCAATCCGATGTCCTTTTATGATCAGGAAATATTGGGCCAGCAAATATGTAGAAGTTGCTCGCCATATTGTCTCTTCCTCGTTTGCAAAGGGAAGGTGAAAGCGGGCCATTGGCTTTAAAAAATCGGTATGTGGACATTCGCTTACTGCGATAACCAGACCCATCAATGAGCTTATTCCCTCCTGTGCGGTTGTGCTGCGTGATACAATCCTTTCCTGTGTAGAAACTTCAACATGAATTTTATCATAGGAAATAAGGACCCCAAGGCGTTCGACTATATTAACAAGATTAACAGATAGCGGGCAGTGAGGATATAAATCAATGGTGAGTGGACAGTGGGGGCACTGGTGAAAATCGAGCCTGGTCCAAGAAGGGAGATTTTCAATAATGCTTCCTTGTAATTTTAACGTCTTAGCATCTAGTTGAAGATTAAAAATCTCTTTTGTTCTGTCCGGTAATGTAAAGATATAACGGATGTTTATTGTTTCCATAGGATAAATTACCAGTTATGATTGCCAGTCAATAAGATTCGATTTGGGTATTTTTTCTTTAAGAGAACTTGCATCCGAGCCTTCAAAGTCAACAGTAATAATGCTATTGCACATATTTTTCACCTTTTCAACAACAACTAAATGATCCGGGTGAACCTGATAACGACT
>JASJGP010000075.1:0-3333 GCA_033791485.1 Desulfobacterales bacterium
CCATTGTGTGAGTTGTTTCCTTTATTGCTGGGCCATCGGTTATACTTTATGAATTCATTTCTATTAAACGAGATATAAATGTCCGAGTATTTGCTGGAAGTTAATAACCTGAAAATGCACTTTCCCATCCATGGAGGGGTACTCTGGCGACGGATTGGTAAAGTTTATGCTGCTGACGGCGTTTCCCTTACAGTAAGAGCAGGTGAAACCTTGGGGCTGGTGGGGGAGTCGGGTTGCGGAAAAACAACGGTCGGTCGCAGCATAGCTAGACTCTATAAGCCAACTGAAGGAAAAATAATATTTTCAGGAAAAGATATGTCGCACATCAGTCGAAAGGAACTAAGGGAGTTGCGACGGGATTTGCAGATAATTTTCCAGGACCCTTTTGAATCTTTAGATTCAAGGCAGACGGTTGGTGATATTCTGGAAGAACCTTTTATAATTCACGGTATCGGGACACCCGAAATACGAAAAGTAGAAGTAAAAAAGCTGCTCGCACGAGTAGGACTTGATAAAAATGCCTTTAACCGATTTCCACATGAATTCAGCGGCGGCCAGCGTCAACGAATCGGCATAGCAAGAGCGATCGCACTGAAACCGAAAATGATCATTTGTGATGAACCTGTATCAGCCCTTGATGTATCGATTCAGTCACAGATTCTAAATCTGCTTTTAGAGCTTCAGGAGGAAATGAAACTGTCTTATCTTTTTATTGCCCACGATCTTTCAGTAGTAAAACATATTTCTGATCGTATTGCCGTGATGTACCTGGGGAAAATCGTGGAATATACAGATGCCGATACCCTTTATGAAAGCCCTTTGCATCCATATACCCATGCATTAATATCAGCCATTCCCGTTCCTGATCCGACAGTAAAAAAGAAAAGAATAATTTTAAAAGGAGATGTGCCGTCACCGATTCATCCGCCGTCCGGGTGTGTTTTTCATACCCGGTGTCCATACGTAACAGATCGTTGCAAAACAGAAGTACCGGAATTGTCTGCTGCACCTGGCACAAGTGGAGAGGCACATTTACAGGCATGTCTTCGTGCCGGCGATATTTCATTTAACGAATAGGCTGTCAAACCTTAAACAGGATTTGACAGTAATCCTCCTTTGACTTGACAGCAAAAAAACAGCGGAGTGTGAAAAAAATGATTCAAAATAAAGATATTTCAGAATCCATGACGATTAAACTGGAAGATGTGTTTGATGAGTTGCCTGTTATGCCTAAGTTCGTCAAAGGAATCAGAAGGGCGCCTAAAAGAGATTTTACCTTATCGCGAAAAGAGACGGTGCTGGCTTTGAAAAATGTGCTGCGGTATATTCCTGAAAAATGGCATGCAACATTAGCACAGGAATTTTTAGACGAGCTTTTGACAACAGGCAGAATTTATGGATATCGATTCAGACCCCAGGGAAAGATAAAGGGCAGGTCAATTGACGAATATAAAGGTCGCTGCATTGAAGGTAAAGCTTTTCAGGTAATGATAGATAACAATCTGGATTTTGATATTGCGCTTTACCCGTATGAGCTGGTTACCTACGGTGAAACCGGTCAGGTTTGTCAAAACTGGATGCAGTACAGGCTCATCAAACAATATCTTCAAGTCATCACAAGAGATCAGACACTTGTTGTTGAATCAGGCCATCCACTGGGATTGTTCGCATCAACGCCGGAAGCTCCGCGAGTGATAATAACCAATGCGCTGATGGTTGGTCTTTTCGATGACCAGAAAAACTGGCACAGGGCCATGGCGTTAGGCGTTGCCAATTACGGACAAATGACCGCCGGCGGTTGGATGTACATCGGGCCACAGGGAATCGTGCATGGAACTTACAGTACCATCTTAAATGCAGGAAGAATAAAGCTGGGGATATCTCATGATAAAGACTTGAGCGGATATCTTTTTGTATCTTCGGGACTTGGTGGGATGAGCGGGGCACAGGGAAAATCTGTTGAGATTGCAAACGGGGTTGGAATCATTGCAGAGGTCGATTATTCAAGAGTTCAAACGCGAAATGAACAGGGCTGGATTAGCAGAGTTTTTGACAATCCGGCTGAAGCATTTTCGATAGCAAAAAAACACCAGGACAAAAAAGAAAGTATTTCCATTGCATTTTACGGAAATATTGTAGATCTGCTGGAGTATGCGGTTGATAATAATATTAAAATCGACTTATTAACCGATCAGACATCCTGCCACGCGGTTTATGACGGCGGATATTGTCCCCAGGGAATGACCTTTGATCAGAGAACGGAGTATTTAAGGACTGATAAAGAAAAATTCAAAACACACGTGGACCTTTCATTGAGGCAGCATTTTAAAATGATCAATACCCTGGTTGAGCGCGGCACCTATTTTTTTGATTATGGAAACAGTTTTTTAAAAGCAGTGTTTGACGCGGGTGTGAAAAATATCTGCAAAAATGGAAAAAACACTCTGGACGGATTCATATTTCCCTCCTATGTTGAAGATCTCATGGGGCCGATGCTGTTTGATTATGGGTATGGTCCATTCAGGTGGGTTTGTTTAAGCGGAAAAAGAGAAGATCTATTAAAAACCGATAAAGCTGCTATGGAATGTATAGATCCCGATAGAAGATCTCAGGATAGAGATAATTATGTATGGATAAAAAATGCAGACAAGAACAGACTTGTTGTTGGCACTCAGGCCAGAATATTATATCAGGATGCGCTGGGAAGAATGAAGATAGCGCTTAAATTCAACGAAATGGTTAGAAACAAAGAAACAGGCCCTGTAATGCTGGGCAGAGACCATCATGATACAGGTGGTACGGACTCGCCATTTAGAGAGACCGCTAATATAAAGGATGGCAGTAATATAATGGCGGATATGGCAACCCAGTGTTTTGCAGGAAATGCCGCCAGGGGTATGAGCCTGGTTGCCCTGCATAACGGTGGAGGAGTAGGAATCGGAAATGCAATAAACGGCGGTTTTGGATTAGTCCTTGACGGAAGTAAAAGAATAGACGGTATTATTGAAAAAGCTATACCATGGGATGTCATGGGTGGGGTTGCAAGACGAGCCTGGGCAAGAAATGAAAACTCAATTGAAACAAGTATAAAATATAATGAAATGCGCAAAGGGGCGGATCATATTACTCTGCCGTTTATTCCGGACGAAAAACTGATAAAGGATTTGGTGGCAAAGGCGTTTAGATAAACAGATAAAGCCGAGCGCTTCGCTTGAAGAGCACTTAGTTTGAGGATCGCTTTGCTTGAGTTTAATCCTTTAAAAAAACTTCAAGTTATGCAGGGACAGTCTTCAAGCCCTAACAGGGCGGTCTTCAAGTCACGAAGTGACGATC
>JASJGP010000076.1:0-3369 GCA_033791485.1 Desulfobacterales bacterium
CATGAATAAGAAGGTCTGCTCCGGAAGAAAATTTGACATAGTCTTTATATGGAAGGCCGCCAGGATGGATAAAACCGAGTTCATTATCTGTTAAGAACACAAAGGACTTGCCGTTTTCAATTAATTTGTATCCACTGCCGCCATTAGGATGACTAATTGCTATGGGAACAACTTTTACGCTGCCAATTTCAAACTCCACCGGGCTGGCTTCTTCATAAGATAATTCTGCCCTTATATCAGAATATTTAACGGGAAAGTTGGGAGGAGCCATGACCTTAGAGATGATACTTTCAACGAATTCATCGTGGAAAGGGCATCGATGCATCTTGAACTTGGCATCTCTGGAATAGAGCGGTTTAAAATAGGGAAACCCCATCACATGGTCCCAGTGGGCGTGAGTAAAAAGAAAATGGTATTTATTTTTTTTCTCATCAGTCAAAAGATTGCCAAGTCGCCGGATTCCTGTGCCGGCATCAATGATAATAATATCATTGCTCTTTGTCCTGATTTCCAGACAGGTTGTATCTCCACCATATTTAAGATATTCTTTTCCTGAAACAGGAATAGAACCTCTTGAACCCCAGCATTTTATGTACATGTCTTAACCTTTCGGAACTAATTAAAATTCAGCATATATTTCCGAAAAAAGTGTGCCAGATACCGTCACGTTCCCATTTTTTTATAATTTCAGCACCTTTTTGTTTCAGTGTGTACGCAGCATATTCTGCCTGGCTACGCAAAAGCCCTGACAGAATAAATAATTTTTTTGATAAAAAACCTTCTGAATTTAGCAGATTTTTCATCACATCAAAGTGAATATTTGCTATCACAAGATCTGCAGGTTTGTCTATGAAAATTTCAGCTGCTCCCTGAATCACCATCACGTTTTGCTTGACGTTATTTAACTGAACATTTTTTTCAGCAGTCCTGGCAGCAAGTAAGTTTTTATCAACAGCTAAAATTTTTTTGCATCCCAGCCTGGCGGCGGCAATTGCCAGCACGCCTGATCCTGTTCCGAGATCGAGAGCCGATTGTACTTTTGAACTGGAAAATGCCAGTTCAAGAGCCTCAAGACAGTTGTATGTGGTGGCGTGCGCTCCCGTGCCGAATACAACACCAGGATCTAATGTGATGTGAAATTCATCCGGCCCTGTATTTGATCCTGTATCTGGGTTTTTCCGTATTTTATCCCAAGGATGCGTGATGAAAAACCTGCCTGCTCTGAAAGGAGCAAGCGTTTCACCATGCCAATCATCATATGTCATATGATAATTATCAAGAAGGGTTAAATGCGGTTGAGCACTTAAAAGATTTTCCACCTTCTTTTTTGACGGCCGGGAAAAGAAAAGAAAGGAAAACTCATCCTCTTCCCAGTTGCCGATAAAGTCTTTATAAAAAATTTCGCTATTAGAGGCTAAATGCCCTTTAAGATAGTATATATACAGATCTTTATATGCTTCAGTCATTTTTTGGCAACTGATCCATATACCATTCCATTGGATCAAGTAATTTATAGCCCATTTTTTCCAGTTTTCTTTTTACCGGGGCAACATTTTGAGTCAAAAGATAAGGGAATACAGCCCGTTTTCCCTCTTCCCAGTATCTGGCCACCAGAATACTCCCACAAGAGATCTTTTCTTCGGTAATGGCATCCACAATTTTTTTAAGCTGGCCGATCTTTTCTTCTACAAGAAGGCATATAAGGGTGCCTGGTTCTCCGATTCCAAGCACATTGGTGAATGTGCGAAGAAGATCCCGAACAGAAAGAATGCCTTTCAATTTGCCCTGTTCATCAACAACAGGAAAAGCTCCCACCCGTTTTTCCTGAATTAGCAAGAGGGCATCTTGAATGGTATGTAACGGAGAAATTGTAAATGGATCTTTTGCCATAATATCTTTTACTTTAAGCTCCGAAATTTTTTCCTTCTCTTTTTCAAAATCATCCTTTTTAAAAAGCTCATATGGCAGAGCACTTCGAATATCGCGATCCGTTACTATTCCGATTAAAGTATTGTCATCTTCGACAACGGGAAGGTGCCGGATGTTGTGCTGCACCATTTTTTCATGTGCCTCAAAAAGACCGGTTTCTTTACCGATTGAAATGACTTTTTTTGTCATTGATTTTCCGACAAACATTTTATCCTCCAAACCCCACTTATAATTATGTAGGTATTTATAACGTTTCGCAAAAGAAAGTTTTTTTACTTTTTATGAGTCCATCAATTCTTACATCAGTTCCAATTATTATAAGGTTGCTCAAATCAGCCACCCAACAAGATACTAACATGATTCTTTGCCAGCTCAGGAAGGCGTTTGAGCGAGTATCCTCCTTCGAGAATTGTAATAAGCCTGCCGTTTGAGTATTTGTCAGACATTTCCATAATTTTTTTCATAATCCATGAATACCATTCGGTTGAAAGCTTAATACCTGACATGTCATCGTCCACATGGCCATCAAAGCCTACCGAAACAAGAATGACTTCCGGCCTGAATTTTTCAAAATCGACTAAAAGATCTTTTTTAATTAGTGCTTTGTATTCTGAATCCCCCTGGCCCGGAAGAACCGGAGAGTTTTTTGTAAAACCGTAACCAAGACCTGAGCCGTATTCAAATTCTCTGCCTGTACCAGGATAAGCGAATGATGGATGTTCATGGATAGAATAATAAAATACACTGGGATCCTGTTCGAAAATGTGTTGTGTGCCGTTTCCGTGATGAACATCGAAATCAACGATTCCGACATTTGTTATTTTCCATTGTAACTGAAGGTATCTTGCTGCAATCGCCACGTTGTTAAAATAGCAAAATCCCATGGCTTCAGATCTTTCCGCATGGTGCCCCGGAGGACGGACGGCACAGAAAGCATTGTCTAATTCGTCTTTCATAACCATATCTACAGCATCAAGTATGCCCCCGACAGCCAGCAGCGCTATCTCAAATGTCTCGCAGCACATCTGGTTATCCGGATGACGGAATATTTTTTTCCCGGACATACAGGCATCCTGGAAACTGTGAATATAATCTCTATCGTGAACAGCTTCTACCCATTTTAAGTCTGCCCGGCTTCCATTTATTAAGGTAAGCTTGGGGAGAAGATCGGCATCATTTATCCCTTTATAAATCGCATCAAGTCTTTCGTGTATTTCGGGATGATAATCACTTGTTTCATGAAGCATATATCTTCGATCAAATAAGAAGCCTGTTTTTTTCATATCTATTCCTGTCCCGGAGCAATTAAAAAACTTGGATCGTATCCCAACCTAAAAACAAGGCATACCCAAAAATCACTGACTGTTGGAACCGTCACCATTATAAAACTATTTGATAATTTTTTCAAATATTTCAAATGCCGCTTTTACAGATTGATTA
>JASJGP010000077.1:0-14356 GCA_033791485.1 Desulfobacterales bacterium
GTCGTAGAAAGTCCCATCTACTTTGTTGCAGCGGTTTTTCAGGAACTCGGCATACTACATGTATTGCCTCGTCCCTGAAAAACCACTGCGCCTTGGATATGGAACTTTCTACTTAGCACCCCAAGGGCATTTCCTGCGGGCACCATCGGTGATACTTTTTACGACTTCATCAATGAATGACGGTCTTGTAAAAAGTCAAAAACTACTTTCTACGAAACGTTTTAGGATTTAGACTTTAAGTCCATGTTAAAACAGGTAATATCATTAACATAAAACATATAACTTAACACCTAAAACCTGATGAATTCGATTTTTTACAAAACCGTCAATAGTGATGAATTCGTAATAATTTAAACTTACCAAAGGTCTCGAATATTTTGCAAGATCTCACGATTTTTTTCTTAAAGGAGGATAAGTTATGTCTGCAACAAGTATTTCTTCTACAGATTTTGAAAAAGCACTTAAAAAAGGCCGTCCACCCAATGTTGTAAAGCTTTTTCCGAATTCAAGAGCGCTCATTGTAAGCGGGAAATTTATCGACAGGGCAATGCTCGCCAAAGGAAAAGCCATGACCATGGCAGCAAACGGCAGGAACAGCTTTGTGATACGCGGCGCATTAAAGGCTGCTCAAAAAGCAAATGCTGCTATTATCATTGAAATCGCCAGATCAGAAGGTGGCGCCAATGCGTACTGCGCTGTAAATTACTGGAATATAGCCAGGCATGTCGATGCGATGTGCAACGAGCTTGGTATTACCGTTCCGGTCGCCATACATGCCGATCACTACGGTATCAAAAAAGAAGAGGATTTAGAAGCAGCCAGGATAGAAATCCCGAGTCTCTTTGATGCAGGATTAACCTCAATTGCGATAGATGCTTCTCATATGCCGGATGCCAAGAATCTTCTTGCCAATATTCAGTTGAACTCCTTTATACCCAAATGGGCCGGTCTTGAGACCGAAGTTGGTGAAATTAAAGGCAAATCAGGTCTTTCAACTGTTAATGAAGCTCTCTTTTTAATTCAGGGATTGAACGCCCACGATATTTTCCCGGACTGGATTGCATTAAATAATGGCACAACCCATGGAATTGAGGAAAGCAGCCAGGGGATACAGATCGATTTAACAAAAGAAATACACGATGCCCTCACCGATTATAAGGTATCAGGAGCCCAGCATGGTACTTCGGGAAACAGTTCGGACCGACTAAGAGAAATCGCTGACAGAACAAGAACAACCAAGGCAAATGTGGCAACAGCGCTGCAGATGATTTCATGGGGTCTTGAAGTTAATGACTATGGAAACGCCATTCTTGACGATAATGGAAACTTCATCAAGGTTAAAGAAGAAGGTACTACGGAAGAAATTTGGAACGAAATGACAGTCTATGCCGGGGCAAACGAACTAAAGGGAGGGAACTACAAAAAACTCAACCTCCCTTTTGAAAACAAACTTCTGGGACAGCCGAAAGAAATCAGGGAAAGAATGACCAACAGGGTTGAAAACTTTATTTACAACATGCTTGTAAATGTATTAAACACAAAAGATACCGCACCGCTTGCTATTGAAGCAATACTTGAGGCGGACTCATACGATCCAGGTCCAAACGCGGAAAAAATTCAAGATCCGATACAGTGGACTGAAGATAAAATTATAAAGCGTGCCGGCTTGATCTCTTCGGACAAAGGACCTGAAGGCGATTTTGACGATTGAGATGCGCAAAAAAACCAATTGTTTATATTGCGGCGCACAGCTTTCGGAAAAATTATTAGAGGGAACTGTGCGCCTTTTCTGTGAAAGCTGCAGGGAACCAGTTTATGAAAACCCTGTACCTGCCACCTGTCTTGTTGTTGTAGATGACAAAAAAAGATTATTCCTCGTCAAAAGGAGCGTTGAGCCTAAAAAAGGTTTCTGGTGCCTTCCCGGAGGTTTCATGGAGCTTGGAGAAACACCTGAACAGGGTGCCTTAAGGGAACTAAAAGAAGAAACGGATCTTACCGGTCATATCGGTATGCTCCTTGGTGTCACCTCAAACCATAGTGACAAATACAATACAGTCCTCATGATTGGCTATCTTATTGAAAATTATATCGGAACCCCAAAAGCCGGAGATGACGCATCTGATATAGCTTGTTTTGATTTCGATAATCTTCCTGAAGTCGCATTTGAAAGCCATAAAAAATTCATCAGAATTTATCTCTCCGCTTACGTTTCCAAGCAACACCATCTAATTTAAAATAACACCCCGACAACACGCCCTTTCTTAAAACCGTATACTTCGTTATTTCAATAAGTTATTTGGTTGTTTAAATGTTCACATCCATTTTTTTCATTTTTTACTAAAGTTGTTGAACAACTATGCCGATAAGTAAGTCAGGAGAAAAATTATGCAAATAACAAATTATCAAATGCAAAATGTTCTTAAGGTTTATAGCAGACAGCTAAGTAAAAATACTCTTTCTAAAAAAGACAACGCCGCTGCTGAAAAGCAACAGGCTGACAAAATCAGTATTTCCATAGAAGGAAAACTAAAGGCCATTTATAATAATGTTACTGCTGATATTGTTAACCGTATTACCCGTGGCGATCAAAGCGAGAAACCTGAAAAAGCAGAACACGAAATTGCTAAACAATTTCAACATAAAATAGAAAGGGAAAATAGTAATAAAAAAACCGAATTTTTTTACAACACAATAGATAACAGCAAAAAAAAGACTAATTCACTTTCCATAAAAAGGTTTTAGCAGGTGAAGGGATAAAAATTACTGTCTGCTGATTTTTCAAGACGATATCAGCAGAACATGAAAGGGGGGCTTTACCATGATTAATGCTATAGGAGAAGCGTCAATACAACAAACAATGCGAACAAATCATAATAATGTTGTATATGACAAAGAAATAATAGAACAAAAGGCTACACAGGCAATACAGGAAAGACCTGTTGAGAAAAAGGATGACACTCCCAGGTCTAAGATGAATACACAAAGTCAGGATATGACCAGCACCAAGAATATCATCGAAAACGGCAAAGTTATACTCGAAAAATACGATGAATACGGAAAGCTAATACAAAGAATTCCGCCCGGATATGTACCTTTTGGCGAAAGGGTTTAAAAAGGTTCTACCAGTATTTACGAACCTTTACTCCGTTTGAATCAAGGTATGATTTAATCTGTCCAACAGTATAGTTACCATAATGAATCATTGATGCTATAAGTGCAGCATCTGCTTTTCCTTTTGTCAGCACATCCTTAAGGTGTTCAGGTGTACCTGCACCGCCCGATGCAATAACAGGGATTTCAACACTGCCTGAAATAAGGGAAGTCAACTTAAGTTCATATCCCGTAGTAGTTCCATCAGCATCAATTGAATTCAGGCATATCTCTCCTGCCCCAAGCTCTTGGCCTTCAATTGCCCATTTTAAGGCATCAATCCCCACATATGTTCTTCCGCCATTGATAACAATTTCATAACCGGAAGGAATATTGTCTTTTACACCCACATGCTTTACATCCATGCCAAGAACAATACACTGGCTGCCAAAAGCTTCGGCCCCTTTTAAAATAATATCGGGGTTCTTTACAGCAGCGGAATTGACGCTTACTTTTTCAGCACCGGCCAAAAGAACTTTCCGCATGTCATCAACACTGCGAATACCTCCGCCCACTGAAAAGGGTATGAATATGGAATCAGCTACACGCCTTACCACATCGATCATTATATCCCTTTTTTCACTGGATGCCGTGATATCATAAAAGACGATTTCATCTGCACCTGTTTCATAATAAAAACGAGCCATTTCAACAGGATCACCAATATCAATATTGTCTTTAAACTTAATGCCTTTTGTTGTTTTCCCTTCCCGGACATCAAGACAGGGTATTATACGTTTGCTTAGCATTTGTTATTTCCCATGAGGTAATAGCTGTTAAATATCTTTTTGCTTTTGCTTAAAATTCTATATCGGAAAGCTTCACGGCTTCCACTTGCAAAAATTCTCCAGCATTCTCAGCCCCGGCCTTCCGCTTTTCTCAAGGTGAAATTGAGTAGCAAACAAATTTTTAAAACCGACAACAGATGCAAAAGAAATCCCGTAATTAGTTGTCCCAAGCACTTGCTCTGAGTTCTCCGGGTCCGGATAAAACCCATGCACAAAGTAAAATTCATCATCGCTGTCAATACCGGAAAGAACAGGATGTTCCTTTTTAATCACTATACTGTTCCAGCCCATATGGGGAATTTTCAGACGGCTCCCATTTTCTATTGCTTTATCACTTTGAAAAGCCCTGACCAGACCGTCCATTATACCGAGACACGGTGTATCATTTTCCTCGCTATGCCCCATGATAACTTGGGTTCCCAGGCATATTCCAAGTATCGGTGTGCCCATGCGAAATGCGTCAGCTATTGCGCTGCCAAGGCCGGTACGTTTCAAACTCGCCATTGCACTGCCGGCAGCACCGACACCCGGGAATATTATTCGCTCCGCTTTTAATATTTTTCCGGTGTCACTTGTAACAAGGCACTGAAAACCTATATGTGATACAGCTCGCGCTACACTTGTAAGATTCCCTGCATTGTAGTCAATAATTGCGATCATAAAAACGCTTAGCCTCCTCCCACAGCAATTTCATTTCATCCCGCGTAAGATTTTCTATTTTTTTCCCCTTTTCAGAAAGAGCTTTTTCCATGTACCTAAAACGTTTTTCAAATTTTTTTATTGCTCCGGTAAGTGATGTTTCAGGGTGAATCCTTGCAAAACGCGCGACATTGACAAGTGTAAAGAGAATATCACCAAACTCCATAGCAACTTCATCATTTTTAAGTGGCAGCGCGGACTTAAATTCCGACAATTCCTCTTCCACCTTTTCCATAACAGATGAAATATTATCCCAGTCAAAACCGGTTGCCGCTGCACGCTCGGAAATCCTGTATGCTCGCATCAGGGCAGGCAGCTTTGTCGGAACGCTGTCAAGAACCGAGGCCGCAGCGCTTTTATTTTTTTCCCGCATCTTGATTTTGTGCCAGCGTTCTCTTATTTCATCGGTGTTTAGTGTCTCGATATTGCCAAAAACATGGGGATGTCGCCTGATCATCTTTTCGGTATTTACACGAGCAGCATCATAAATATCGAAATGCTTCATATCCCGGTATAATCCGGCCATGAAAAAAATTTGAAACAAAACATCTCCAAGCTCTTCACAAACATCTTGAGGGCTGCCCGATTCAATGGCATCAAGGAGTTCATATACCTCTTCTACAAGATAAACCGCCAGGGTTTCAGGAGTCTGCTCCTTATCCCAGGGGCATCCGTTTTCTCCTCTTAAAGTCTCTATCAGTCGAATCAAGTCCTCAAGAGGTGTTTTTTGACCGGACGGTTTCTTTTTTACCGGGAAATTTTCCAAGACTTTTTCAGCTCACTGATTTTGGATAAAAATTCTATTTTTAAATCTTTTGAAACAATTCTTGCCATTCTTTCTGAGACAAACGCCACGTGGGAGGCAAGTACAGAGTCTTTTACAAATGAGGCGTTCTTCGGAAGGAAAGCAGTAAAAATAATTAAAAGGACAGAAATAATCAAAATCCCCTTTATTATACCAAAGCCAGCGCCACAGACACGATCAACCCAACCCATAAAGGCAATATCGAGCACATATTTGATAACTACACCTAAAATGCTAATGATAAAAAAAACACTACAAAATAAAATTAAAAAACTCAGGATATTAAGACCTGAGTCACTTGATATCCAGCGCGATAACAGCTTTGCAATAACCATATAATATGAATAAGCGGCATAAAAACCTGCCAGTACACCTATAATTGAAGACAGCTCTTTGATGAGGCCTCTAAAAACTCCCCTTATTACGCAAAATGCCAGAATGACGATAATTAACATATCAAATTTATTCATAATATCCTTATAAACCGGAACAGAATTTATGTACCTGTTCACGCCCATTCGGAACAAAAAGGTCGCACAATCTTCGTCTTGTAAGAGTTCACAGGTGCTGCAGATGTGCGTGATCAGGACGACCAGCTATAGTCTACTATGCTGGTTGCCCTGATCGCGTGCAGGTGTGGTGCCTGTGAACCCCTACGAATTTATTTTGCCACAAAGACACAAAAAGGCACAAAAAATATACTTTTTAATATTTCCTTGTGTCTTGATGCCTTGGTGACAAGGGAAAAGTCGATTTCGCATGGAAAACAGTGATTTATTCAAATGGCTAAACTAACAAAGCGAAAATTTTGAGTCAAGGTGTTTTTATTTTCATCCTCTTTACGAAAATTGTAGTTTGCAATCCCTTGAAAGGGTATGATATGGAATGTTTTTATTTTGCTGGCGCGAAAAAATATGGAATTGAGTCAAACTTACAATAATAAAAAAACTCCAGGCGATAATCAGACTAAACTGGATTTTTCTGATATCAATCTGTCAAGGCAGCTTTTTGGAGAACATAACAGCAACCTTAAAAAAATTGCTGATGCGCTTGATCTCTCAATTAATGCCAGAGGAAATACTGTATTTATTCAAGGCGACGGTATCTCCACAAGCCTGGCACAAAATATTCTCAAACAGCTCTATGACCTGTCAAAAAACGGGCACACTGTTTATCCTAATGATATTGATTATGCAATCAGAATTTTAAGTGAAGATGACCGAATTAAGCTAAAAGATATTTTCCTTGATACTGTTTACATTACATCGAAAAAAAGCCCGATATCACCCAAAAGCCAGGCTCAAAAGAATTACATTGATGCGATGCGAAGTTTTGATATCGTTTTTGGAATTGGTCCTGCCGGAACAGGAAAAACTTACCTGGCTATGGCTATGGCTGTATCAGCTCTTTCAAAAGGTTTGGTCAGCCGTATTATCCTCACCCGGCCCGCAGTTGAGGCCGGCGAAGCACTCGGTTTTCTGCCTGGAGATCTTGCGGAAAAGGTTGACCCTTATTTAAGGCCCCTTTACGATGCACTTCATGATATGATGCGATTCGAAAAAGTTTCCAATCTTATGCAAAAAGGGGTAATAGAAGTAGCACCGATTGCATTTATGCGCGGCAGGACATTAAACGATTCCTTCATCATATTAGACGAAGCGCAAAACACCACTACAGAGCAGATGAAGATGTTCTTAACACGTATAGGCTTTAGCTCCAAGGCGGTCATTACCGGAGATATAACCCAGATCGACCTTCCGGCAGACCGGCCTTCAGGGTTGGTAGAAACAAAAAATATTTTACAGAAAATCGAAGGAATAAAATTTGTCTTTTTTTCAAAAAAAGATGTAGTAAGGCACCGACTGGTTCAGGATATTATCGAAGCATATGAAGATCTTGAAGCAGGCAAAAAATAATGACTTCTAAAAAAAATAAAAAATCCGTCAGTATGTTTTTTGACAATAGCTATCGTTTCCGTTGGGCTGTTATGATTGGTGTTACGATAATATTCACCCTCATACTTTATCCGAACCTTATACTCATAAAACATTCTTATCAACTTGGTGATGTTGCTGAAAGGGATATAAAAGCGCCAAAAGATTTTTTGATAGAAGATATTCAAGCAACGGAGATAAATCGAAAACAGGCTGTTGAGAAGGTGCTCACTGTCTATGATCACGATACCGCCCTCTCCTTTGCATTAACACAACGCGTAAACAAGGCATTTGCTGATCTTCAGGCTGTTTTCAATACTGAAAATACAAATAAGGATTCATCAAAAAAACCGAAAACCGATTCTTCCATTGCTGCCGATAAAAAGACTTCTATACATGAGCAGGTCTGGGAAATGAAGGAAGAATTTGAAAGAAAAATCGGTTTTAATGTCAGCAATGGTGCATACAAAATCCTTGAAAAAGAAAAATTTTCAGATGGCAGTGTAAAATTAATAACAAAAATATTGTCAAAAATTTTACAAAACGGCGTAGTCTCAAATAAAGCCATCCTTCTTAAAGACGCGGATAAGGGGATAATTTTACGCAATATTGAAACAACAAACGAAACTGTTGTTAATAATTTAAAGCTTTTTTACGGTCTGGATCAGGCCAATTCTATGGTCAGAATTATCGGCAAACCTATTTTAAAAAATCGCCGATATACCACTACAAACCTGATAGTCGATTTTGTTCAACATCTCATTGTGCCCAATATAACCTTAAACAGAAGCGAGACCGAGGAACGGAGAAAAAAAGCCGCATCGGCAATCAAACCGATACTCCACCAAATCAAGAATGGGGAAATGCTCCTGCGCGAAGGTGAACTGGTAACCCAGGTCCAGCTTTTAAAGCTGAAAACGCTTCAGGCCCAAACCAGAAAAGAACATATAGTATCAAAAAGCATCGGCGCTGCAATGATTATTCTGTGTCTCCTTGCCACAACATATATTCTGCATATACCTCAACAAAAACGAATGGCGAACAAACACAATAAAAATCTGCTTTTTATCTCCTGCGTACTTATAGCATTCTTCTTTCTTGCCGACATTTCGGCTTCTTTGTCTGAATCGCTTATTGCAAATGTCTCATCATACTCAATACCTGATTCATCCGTAGCTTACGGTTTTCCTCTTGCCGCAGGCGCCATGATAATCTGCCTGTTTCTGGGGCTTGAAATCGCCATACCATTTGCCATGGTAATGGCGATATGTATTGCCGTTATATTTCAAAACAGTTTTGAATCTTTCCTGTTTTTTCTAATAAACGGCACTATGGCTGCATACTGGCTACGTAATTGCAGAGAACGCAAAGTATTTATAAAAGCCGGTGCAAAACTCGGATTGCTGAATGTGGTGCTGGTCGTTGCGACTGACCTTTATATGACGGACTTTTCAATGTCCAAGCTTTTATGGGATTCAAGCTTTGCCTTTCTGGGAGGAATTGGTGCAGGTATAATTACCGCCGGCATAGCCCCTCTTATAGAAATCGCCTTTGAGTTCACAACAGATATAAAACTCCTTGAACTTGCAAACCTTGATCAACCAATTCTTCGCAGGCTTATGATGGAGGCTCCCGGGACTTATCATCATTCTGTTATTGTAGGTTCCATGGTTGAAGCAGCCGCAACTGAAATCGGAGCTAATCCGCTCCTTGCGAAAGTCTGCGGTTACTATCACGACATCGGAAAAATTGGCAAACCTTTGTATTTTATTGAAAATCAAACAACCGGTAAAAACAGGCATGATAAGCTTGCTCCTTCCATGTCCAGCCTTATTTTAATTGCCCATATTAAAAATGGTGTTGAAATTGCTGAAAAAAATAAACTGGGCCAGGTTATCGTCGATGCAATCCAGCAGCACCATGGGACAAGTCTTATCAAGTATTTTTATGCCAAAGCAATACAACATAAAAGAGAAGATGCGGTAAATATTGATGATTTCAGCTATCCTGGCCCTTTACCTCAGACCAAGGAAATCGGGCTTGTCATGCTGGCGGACGTCGTTGAAGCAGCATCTAGAACCTTGGCCAATCCAACAACATCCAGACTTCAGGGCCTAGTACAAAATCTTATAAATAAAATATTTTCTGATGGCCAGCTCGACAACTGTGAACTTACATTAAAAGACCTTCACAGTATTGCAAAGAGCTTTAACAAAATATTACATGGAATACACCACCATAGAATAGAATACCCCGAAAACCGTGTTTCAAATAATGGAAAAGGGAAAAATGGGAATTCTCATAGACGACAGGCAAAAAAAACACAAACTATCGAAGACAAAATTACAAAAGAGAGCGCAGGCCATCTTAAACGCCTTGGGCAGTCCTGAAGGAGAACTTTCCATACTTGTTGTCGATGATTCTGAAATTAAAACCCTTAATAAAGATTATCTAAAGCGATCCGGCCCCACAAACGTTATTGCCTTTCCAATGAAAGAAGGCGATTTTGCAGATATAAATCCTCAACTTCTTGGCGATGTAGTAATCTCTATGGAAACTGCCGGACGGGAAGCATTGCAATCGGGAATCACTACCGAAGAACGCTTTGCGCAGCTTCTCGTACATGGCATTCTTCATCTTTTTGGTTTTGATCATGAAACAAGTGAGCAAGATGCTCGCAAGATGGAAAAAAAGAGTAATGAGCTTTTAAAGCTTTTTGAATCGTATTAGATTTAATTACAGGAGGTTATAGATGGCTGGTTTAGCAGTAAACGTCGATCATATTGCAACCTTGAGACAGTCCCGTGGTGTTTCTTACCCCGATCCAGTGGCAGCAGCAGTACTTGCTGAACTTGCCGGTGCCGACGGCATAGTAGTTCACCTCCGTAGAGACAGGCGACACATTCAGGATCGTGATGTCAGAATATTGCGTAGAGTTGTTCAAACCAAACTTATTCTCGAAATGGCTTCAACCACAGAAATGCTTGGAATCGCACTAGATATAAAGCCTGACCTCGTTACTCTGGTTCCGGAAAGACGTGAAGAAATTACAACCGAAGGCGGCCTGGATCTTGTTGTTCACAAAACCGCGGTCACTGAAACCATAGGAATGCTGCAAAACAGTGGTATTCCTGTCAGTATTTTCATAGATCCTAAACCGGAGCAGTTAAAGCTGGCCCATCAGGCAAATGCTAATATGGTTGAAATCCATACCGGAACATTCTGTGATGCAACAACGTCTAGGAAAAAAAAGCAGGCTTTCAGCAAGATAGTTGATGCTATCAAGCTTTCGTACAAGTTGAGGCTTGGCGTTAATGTTGGTCATGGAATATGCTATAATACAATAAAGGCATTTAAAGGACTTAAAGAAATTGACGAATTCAGCATCGGCCACAGCATTGTCTCAAGAGCAGCACTTGTAGGGATGGAAAGAGCGGTCAGGGAGATGTTAGCGATGGTAAAAGAGTTATAAGCGCGCCACTTCGTAGCTTGAGGAACAGCCCTTCGGGCTTAAAAGAGCGTCTCTTCGGGACTTGATGAGCGCTCATCTTCGATATTGGAGAAGGAAATGTACCTTGTTACCGCCAGTGAAATACAGCAAATGGACCGGCAAACCATTGAATCGTTCGGCATCCCCGGAAGGGTTCTCATGGAAAATGCCGGGCTGGGTGCAACACGTGTACTCTTTGATCAATTTGACGATATTATTAACAAAAATGTCGGAGTTCTTGCAGGCCGTGGAAACAACGGAGGAGATGGTTTTGTCATCGCCCGCTATCTTGCTAAAAAAGGGACTGATGTAACCGTATATCTTCTTGCAGAAAGTGTCGGGGTTAAGGGAGATGCTGCGGCAAACCTTAAACTCCTGGCATCTCTTAATGTTCCTGTTGTTGAAATACCCGATGACCAATCTTTTTTGGCTCATAAAAAAGGTATGCTCCATCAGGAAATCTGGATCGATGCTTTACTCGGAACCGGCTTGAAATCAGATGTAAAGGGATATTTTAAGAAGATAATTGAATTTATAAACGCCCTTGACAAGCCTGTTTTTTCGGTAGATATTCCGTCTGGCTTAAATTCTGATACAGGCCAGGTTTGTGGCGCGTGTATCCGTGCGCAAGCCACTGCTACCTTTGCATTTGCCAAAACAGGCCATATACTCCTTCCGGGTGCTGAGTGCACAGGATATCTTGAGATAATTGATATCGGAATACCTGACCATATTGCAAAAAATATAAGACCAAAACAACATCTCCTGACACCGGAAAGAATTCGCAGTGCTTTTAGACCCAGAATCCCTGATGCTCACAAGGGCACTACCGGTCATGTTCTGGTTGTTTCAGGTTCTGTCGGTAAAACCGGAGCAGCTGCAATGACGGCCTTGTCTGCCATGCGTGCAGGTGCCGGTCTTGTCACACTTGCCATACCGGAAAGCTTAAACCCTGTTTTAGAAACACAGGTTCTTGAAGCAATGACCTATCCCCTGCCTGAAACTGAAAACGGAATTATCACTGAATCATCATTTGAAAAGATTATGGATCTGCTTTCCGGAAAACAATGTCTTGCAATTGGACCGGGTCTTGGAGAAGCTGTTGAAACGAAAAAGCTCGTTCATCGAATAATAAAGGAAAGCCCGGTAACTATTGTCCTTGATGCAGACGGACTGAATAATATAGCGGGCAGTACTGAAATATTAAAAGAAGCAAAAGCCCCTTTAATTTTAACACCACATCCCGGAGAAATGGCCAGGCTTATTGATTCAACCGTTGGTTCAGTCCAAAAAGACCGCATAACCTGTGCACGGAAATTTGCAGAAAAATTTAATGTCCATATTATATTAAAAGGCGCAAAAACCATAATTGCCCACCCTGAAGGCAATATATTTATTAATCCCACCGGAAATCCCGGAATGGCATCCGGCGGAATGGGGGATGTTCTTACCGGGATAATTGCAGGCCTGGTTGCCCAGGGATATTCACCCGAATCAGCAACACATGCGGGTGTATATCTCCACGGCGCTGCTGCCGACGCTCTGGCAGAAAAAATCGGACCTTTCGGTTATCTGGCAACTGAAGTCATGAATGCAATTCCCGGTCAAATCAAATTGATTGTTTAATGAAACTGACAACACATTCCCTTGACGAAACACAGGCTTTAGGAAGAGCTATTAGCAAAATGCTCCATGCAGGAGCAACTTTTGCTCTGACAGGTGACCTCGGCAGCGGAAAGACTTCGTTCGTCCAGGGGCTTGCAAAAGGTCTTGATGTTTCTGAAAAATATTATATAACAAGCCCGACATTTACTTTGATAAACGAATATCCTGGTCGCTTTCGATTGTTCCATGTCGATCTTTATCGTATAGAAAATCCTTTAGATTTAGAGGAATTAGGCCTTTATGAGATACTTAACAGCGGTAATGTAACAGCAATTGAATGGGCAGACAGACTCCCGGATGATTTTACATCTGATTATGTAGATATGAAATTTAAAATATTAGATGACGAATCGAGGATTATCAATATAACTGTACACGGCCGAGAAAATATTAATCTGATAAAAAAATTGGAACAAAAGATTTTCGTAGATTAAAGCAGATTAATCGAATTTTAATAACCTGTATTTTTATGTGTCCAAATCGAACATACAAAATAAATTTAATAAGAGGAGTAAATGGGTTTAATTGTCCAAAAATTCGGTGGCACATCTGTCGCTGACATTGACCGCATTCGTAATGTAGCAAAACGGATCGCAAAAACCTATGATCAGAAAAATGATGTGGTCGTCATTCTTTCAGCCATGGCCGGGGTCACCGATGACCTTATTGAGATGGCCAATAAAGTCACATATTCACCCGATAAACGGGAGCTTGATGTGCTGATAGCTACGGGTGAACAAACGACTGCAGCACTCTTATCGATAACCTTGCAATCGATGAACTATCCTGCTCAGTCTCTACTCGGATACCAGGCGGAAGTCTTAACCGATCATACCTTTGGTAATGCCCGCATTCTTGAAATTGGTGCTAACCGTATCAAAAAACTGATTGAAAAACGAAACATTGTCGTAGTAGCCGGTTTCCAAGGATGTGATACTCAAGGTAATATAACAACCCTCGGACGGGGCGGTTCAGATACTTCTGCCGTAGCCATCTCAGCAGCAATAAAGGCTGATGTTTGCGAAATTTATACTGATGTTGATGGGATCTATACCGCTGATCCCAATATATGCAAAAAGGCAAGGACAATAAAAGAAATTTCCTATGATGAAATGCTTAACATGGCAAGCCTTGGCGCTAAAGTCCTTCAAATCCGGTCTGTCGGTTTTGCAAAAAAATACAGCATCCCCTTGCATGTAAGATCATCATTTAACGAAGAGGAGGGAACTATGGTTGTTGATGAAGACTCCGGTATGGAACAACTTGTTGTATCGGGTGTTACACATAACAAAGATGAAGCCCGCATAACTTTAAAAAAAGTCCCGGATCAACCGGGAGTGGCTGCAAAAATTTTCACACCGATTTCTGAAGCCGACATTACTGTCGATATGATTATCCAAAACACCCGGGCTGGCGGACAGACAGATCTTACATTTACCGTTCCCAAAGCAGATTTTAAAAAAGCTTTGAAAATAGAAAAAAAGATCGCTGAAGAAATTGAAGCCCAGGATGTTTTCGGAGATAAAAATATTGCAAAGGTTTCTGTAATAGGCGTGGGAATGAAAAACCATTCAGGGGTTGCATCCATTATGTTTCACACGCTGGCCAAAGAAAATATCAATATCATAATGATCAGCACATCTGAAATCAGGATTTCCTGCATTATCGAAGAAAAATACACTGAACTTGCAGTTCGTGTTCTTCATACCGCATTCGGACTGGATAAGGAATAACCGGCAACCAGGTTATAATTTTGGTAAGCGTTCACAGGCACCGCATCTGCACGCGCTCAGAGCAGCCAGCATAGCAGACTATAGCTGGTCGC
>JASJGP010000078.1:0-5434 GCA_033791485.1 Desulfobacterales bacterium
TTAAATTTTTTTCCCTGCGTATCAAGAAGTGTCAGTTTTTCATCGATTTCAACTATCTTGCCAAGTCTTTCTTCAAGACGAGCCAGTCTTTTTTCAATGCTTACGATTTCCGCTTTACTTGCAATATTGGTAGTTTTTGAAAGAAAAACAATAAATAAAAAAATCATGACAATAAAACCAAAGCCTAGCAAAACAAGGGGTATGGGAAATGATTTCTTTCTGTCCCATATATGTCGCTCGCTTTCGTCTAAATAATCTTCGCCGGCTTTTTCATCTAATTCATCAATATGCTCATCAGTCATGGTTTTCTCTCCTTTGATTCACAGGTTTAAAAATTAATAGGATAATACATATTGTGTGTCAAGGGAAAAGCAATACAGCATATAGTGGCTGCTCGGTAAAGTATGGCAGAGGAATTTATAAATAAAGAAGCGTGTAACTACTCACGTAGTCAGGCTGAAGCTGTTTAGACTGAAGGGGTCAAGAAAAGCTGGATTGCAGTGCTTTGGCGGAATGTGATTCTTGTATCAAACATGGCTTTAAAATGCGCTTTTCCCTAACAGTCTTCAGCCTTCAGCTTATCCACCTGAGTAAGCGTTATGAATACAACCGGCTGTTATCCATTTGGGTTTTATAATATCGGTAATACTTAATAACCTTTTTGACATAGTGCTTTGTTGCCCTGAAAGGTGGGATTCCGCGGTGCTCCCTGACTTTTCTACTACCTGCATTATAAGCTGCGAGTGCCAGCTCAATATCTCCGTCAAATTGATTTAAGAGCTTCTTGAAATACCGGACACCGGCATTTATGTTGTGTTCAGGGTCAAAGATGTCCTTTACGCCAAGTGATCTGGCGGTTGTCGGCATCAGTTGCATAAGACCCTTTGCGCCTTTTTTAGAAATTGCTTTTGGATTATAGCTGGATTCAGCCATAATGATAGCCATAACCATAGCAGGGTCAACCTTATGGCGATTTGCCGCTTTAAGCACTATGGGCTGAAAGAGGTGCTCCGCTGAATTCCAACTGATAATGGGCGGGGTTTGATCCTGTTGGGCCGGTAGCGACTTTTTTTGCAAAGGAGCAGAAATTTCGGGCTGCCCGAGCTCAGGTTCTTTTACCGCTACCAGAGTAGTCTTGGGTTCCTCATATATGGACGGCATCACCACGCCCATAACTATTGCAACGACGGTTAGCCACAAAGCCAGATTCATCGAAGGAGGATTTATTGGGGAGTCTTCTTTCATTATGAATCTTCATTGAATAATTAATGATCTTTATCATAATCCAAATCACCCTGCCTGTCAATAAAAACAGGGCATAATGACAAAGTAAATGCGTTTACCCTGAGCATGATGAAATGGAAAGATAGAACGGACAGGTTTTTTTGCAACAAGGCAGAACAGAGTTAACCCCTCCTGTTTTCTTATGATTTATCAATCCAGATGGACCTGTCTGGCAGTAAGAATGTTCGGCAGGGATTTAATTTTTTCTAAAACCTTTTCATCCGCAGGCGTATCAATATTTACCATACATAAGGCTCGGTCTTCGAGTCTTCCAAGCTGGAACCTGCCGATATTCAAACTGTTTTGACTCAGGGTTGTACCAACATTACCTATAACCCCCGGTTTGTCTATATTTTGAATAATAATCATCGATCCTTCAGGAATTGCATCCAAAGATATTTTACCGATACGCACAATTCTCGGATATTTTTTACCGAAAATCGTCCCCCAGATTTCATCAAAGCCTTCCTGGTGGCCATCCAGCCTTACCTTGATCAGGTTTGCAAAATCATCCCTTTGCCGACTTACAGTCTCTTTGACAGTTATTCCTTTTGCATCGGCAATGGTGGGTGCGCTTACGTAATTCACCGGCGTGTCGGTATAGGAGCCGAGGAGTCCCTTTAAAACCGCATGTGTTAGTGGCCTGGTATCAAAGGCTGCCACATCTCCACTGTAAGTAATTGTTATGTCGTGTATTTTACGTACAAGTTGCCCCATTAATGAACCCATTTTTTCAGCAAGATTAATATGGGGGCGGATCTGGGCCATAATTTCCCTCGATACCGAAGGAAAGTTGATGGCATGGGTTATAGTATCATCTATAAGAAACGATGCAATCTGTCTTGCAATCATATCTGCTACCTTGTCCTGGGCCTCACCGGTACTTGCGCCAAGATGAGGAGTAAAAATTACATTTGGATGTTTAAGGATAGAAAGCGAAGCATCCGGGGGTTCAACAGGAAAAACATCAATTGCGGCTCCTGCAACATGACCGCTTGTCAGCCCGTCATAAAGATCATCAAGGTTAACAATTTCTCCCCGGGAAGCGTTAATAATTCGTACACCCGGTTTCATTTTATTTATGGCCGTTTTGTTTATCATATTTGCTGTTTCTTTTAATCTTGGCACATGTAGTGTAATAAAGTCCGAACGGGCAAGGAGATCATCAACAGGGAGAAGTTCAACATCAAGAGCGCCTGCTGCTTCAGCGCTCACAAAGGGGTCAGATGCAATAACCTTCATTTTCAGGCCATTGGCTCTTTCAGCAACAATCCTGCCGATATGACCCAGACCGATTATTCCTAATGTTTTGCCAGTGATTTCAACACCTGACAACTTTTTTTTCTCCCACTTACCTTCCCTGAGAGATGCCGTGGCCTGTGGAATATTTCTGGCCAGGGAAAGCATAAGAGATATCGCATGTTCCGCCGTGGTAACCGTGTTTCCGCCCGGGGCATTCATCACAACAATGCCATTTTTGGTCGCTGCCGAAATATCAATATTATCGACCCCTACACCGGCGCGGCCGATAACCTTAAGTTTTTTTGCTTTTTTTAAAACCTGATCGGTAATTTTTGTCGTGCTTCTGACTGCAATACCATGGAAATCTCCAATTATTTCAGCTAACGCAACAGGATCGCTTGTGGCTTTGTCATTATCAACTACAACTTTAATTTTTCCGGTTGCTTCCAGAATTTCCCTTGCAACAGGGGACATGTTGTCTCTGACCATTACTTTAAACATAGATGCACCACCATATAGGTTTTCAATAGATTAGCAGATTAAAAACTGTTTTGTAACATTTTAACAGCGTTTTTAACAGCTAAATTTTTTTAAATGGGATTAATTGCAAAGTCAGCAATTAAATGATATTAAAATTAGCTCAATATTATTCAAGAGATTTTATCTGGTTAAGGCAAAATTCCTGTGGAAGCTTATTAAAAACCCTTAAGCTCCTAATTTTAAAATTATTTTGTTTTTCCAAAGGCGTTTTCTCTGACTGTATTGTGGGATACTATTTACAAAAGAGTTGCAATAACGTATTGGTAACTACTCACGTAGTCAGGCTGAAGGGGTCAGAAAAGCACGATTGCAGTACTTTGGTGGAATGTGATTCTTGCATCAAACATGGCTTTAAAATACGCTTTTTCCTAACAGCCTTCAGCCTATATACCTGAGTAGTTACACGTATTGAAACATTGACCCTGTTTTTTAACCAAGGTGGAGTTTTTAAATGAAGTTCAAGATAATTTTATTGCTTTTTTGTGCCTTTGTAGTTTCCGGCACCAGTCTAATTGCAAGCGAGAAGATGCTGTCCTTAAGCGAAATCATGGATAAAGTTGAAAAAAAATATGACGTTCCCGATTTTTCAGCGTATTTTATTCAGGAGTCAACCCTTAAGGCAATGGATATCTCGGATGTTGCTTCAGGAAGTATATTGGTCAAACGTCCTGGTATGATGAGATGGGAGTATGATAAACCGGACAGGCAAACTATCACCACGGACGGTACAACATTATGGGTTTATAAACCTGATGACAACCAGGTGATGATTGGTAAAGCTCCTTCTTTTTTCGGAGACGGTAAAGGGGCGGGCTTTTTGTCCGACGTGAAGCTGATTCGTGAAAAATTTAAGGTTAATTTCGAAAAAGATAAAAGTGATCATGACTACGTTTTAAAACTTTTACCGAAAAAGCAAACTGTCGGCATAACTAAAATCTATTTAGCAATTTCAAAAATAACATTTAAAATAAAAAAAATTATTACACTAAACGAGTATGATGATGAAAATGTAATTGAACTGATTAATTCGCAGTTTAATCTCAATCTGGATAAGTCGCTGTTTAGCTTTATTGTACCAAAGGGGACGGATGTTATAATGATGGATGAATAGTGAAGTTAATAAAATATGAAAAAAATTAAAGAAAAAATAAGACACTTACTTAAAGAAAAAAATGCGATTATGCTTGCGCATAACTACCAGCCGCCGGAAATTCAAGATCTGGCGGATCTTTGCGGTGATTCTCTGGAGCTTAGTATAAAGGCGGCCCATACTGACGCAAAAGTGATTCTGTTTTGCGGCGTGCATTTTATGGCTGAAACAGCCTCTATTTTATCACCGGACAAGATAGTACTTCTTCCAAGGAAAGAGGCCGGATGCCCCATGGCCGATATGGTCACCCCCGTGCAACTTAAAGCCAAGCTGGATAAATTGCCCCCAATGCCGGTGGTTACCTATGTAAATTCAAGCGCATCTGTCAAGGCAATCTCCAACGTTTGCTGCACATCCGCAAACTCAATTGATGTGGTAAACAGCCTGGATGAAAACGAGATTATGATGGTTCCTGATCGAAACCTGGCCATGTATACTGCCTCAAACACAAAAAAGAAAATACATCTTTGGGAGGGTTACTGTCCTGTTCATGAGGGGCTGACAGCCAGAGCCTGCATAAAGGCTAAAGATAGGTATCCGGATGCCGTTTTTATGGCACATCCTGAATGCAGGCCGGAAGTGCTTGAACTGGCGGATGTTACCGCAAGTACTTCGGGAATGATACGTTATGCTGGTGAATCTGACAAGCAATCATTTATTGTCGGGACCGAGGTGGGTCTGATTTATGCCCTGCAAAAGGCAAACCCGGCCAAGAAATTTTATCCCGTTTCAACCGCTATGGAATGTATAGATATGAAAAGGATTACGATTGAGGATGTTGCACGAAGTCTTGAGGTTATGGAAGGAGAAGTAAAGGTGCCTGAAAATATCCGGCAACCGGCGTTAAAGGCAGTGCAGCGAATGATTGATCTGTCCCAATAAACACCACAACAAAGGCTATGAGGCCATGAGGCTGGGAAGGTGTGAAGCTTAAAAGCTTGCCAGCCTTACTACATGTTATTCACTATTTCTTCCGGAATATCCGCATTAGTATAAACTTTCTGCACATCTTCACAGTCATCTAAGGCTTCCATTAGCTTAACCATCTGCAGGGCTTGTTTCCCCTCAAGATTTGTGGTTGACTGGGGGAGCATTGTAATTTCTGCATCGATATATACAATAGCGGCCTTATCTATTGCCGTTTTTACTGATTCAAAATCGTCCGGTTCGGTGATGATTTCAAAAGAGCCGTTATCCTCACGAACATCCTCCGCGCCG
>JASJGP010000079.1:0-2846 GCA_033791485.1 Desulfobacterales bacterium
GATACAGTCAACCCAAATTACTTCTGATACGAAGATTAAAGACATGATGACCGAAGACGACACCATCCGCATTCAATTAAATTCAAGCCTGCGGGGAGCTCGTGTGGTCAATAGAAAACAAATGCCGGACGGCTCGGTTGAAGTAGAAATGGAAGTTGAACTGACCGAAGATTTTATCAATGCACTGTATTCTGAGTAGCCGTTACGGTTTACAGTTATCGGCTCACGGTTACAGAAAAGGCTTATCTGAGTCAAATCGCAGAATACAACGAAATAATTGAAAAACTCTATCGAAAATCAAAAACCAATCACGAAAGCCCGAAAAGACGAAAACACGAAAAAAGAATTAGGAAAATAGGATATTTCGTGTTTTCCTTCTTTCGTGTTTTCGTGATAAAAAATAAAAACAAACGTAATTCCACAGCACAAAAGCATAAAAGTCAAATTTTCAATTTCTGTCTTGACTCGAATCCCGCATCCTATTATATAATGCCATTTCTTTAGTTTCGTAGTTGGATTGTTTGTATATCATTAAAACCATTAAAAGAGGGGGTAATTATTATGAAGAATCGTTTTGGGAAATTGTTTGTTATCGTAATGCTTGTTGTTTTGGCAGTTTTTTTCCTTTATGCATGTGAAGCTGAAAAAGAAAAGGCTGCCGAACCGGTTAAAGAGCTCGCACCTATAAAACTCGGAGTAGCCGGACCGCACAGTGGTGACCTTGCATCTTATGGTATTCCAAGTGTTAAAGCTGCTGAACTGGTAGTTAAGCATAGAAACTCAATGAATGGAGTAAACGGCAGAAAGATTATACTCCTTGTTGAAGATGATGTATGTAAGCCGGAGATAGCCACCAACACAGCTACCAAGCTTGTTACTGAGAAGGCTGACGTGGTGCTGGGGCATGTTTGCAGTGGCGCTACAAAAGCTGCTCTTGGGATTTACAAAGATTCAAATATCATCGCCATGTCTCCTTCAGCAACAAATCCTGCTTTAACCCAAAGTGGCGATTATCCCAATTTTTTCCGGACCATCGCCTCAGACGATGCCCAGGCAAAACTCGAAGTCGATTTTGCACTCGACGTTTTAAAGCTGACCAAAATCGCCGTGCTTCATGACAAGGGCGACTATGGTAAAGGACTTGCCGAGTTTGCCAAGGCTTACCTGGAAAAAGACAGCCGTGCCACAGTCGTTTTTTATGAAGGGATTACACCGGGAGCTGTCGATTATTCTGCCGTTGTACAAAAGATCAAACATTCCGGGGCAGAGGCTGTCATTTTCGGTGGCTATCATCCCGAAGCATCAAAGATTGTAACATTAATGCGCAAAAAGAAGATGGATACCATTTTCATTTCCGATGATGGCGTAAAGGATGATACCTTTATCAAGGTGGCCGGTAAGTTTGCCGAAGGTGTTTATGCCACCGGACCAAAGGACACGTCAAGCAACCCTATGGCTATTGAAGCAATCGAAGCTCATAAAAAGGCTTACGGCAAAGATCCGGGAGCTTTCTTTTTAAATGCCTATTCAGCTACACTGGCATTGCTCAATGCAATTGAGAAGACCGGTTCTACAGATTATGATGTGATTAAAAAGGCCCTTCAAACGGAATTCGTTGCCACTCCTCTTGGAATTATTCGATTTGATGAACGTGGTGATGCTATTGGCGTCGGGTTCTCCATGTATCAGGTACAAAACGGCATTTATATTGAGATTTAAAAAGCATAGATAGCCTGTATTTTCAGGGGACAGGTGAGGGTTGCCTGCCCCCTGATTTTATGTTGTATTGCATACGGAATAAAATCACATGGAATATTTCCTTGAACTTTTTTTTGGCGGACTGACCCGGGGAAGTATTTACGCCCTGATCGCCCTGGGTTACACCATGGTTTACGGCATTATCCAGCTTATCAACTTTGCCCATGGTGAAATTTACATGATCGGTGCATTTACCGCCCTGATTGTTGCAAGCGTACTTACTATGCTGGGGTGGAACCATATTGCAATCATCGTCATCGCGGCGTTTATTGCAGTCATTTATTCGTCGGCATACGGATATACTGTAGAAAAAATCGCTTATAAACCACTACGCCATGCACCGAGGCTTTCCGCCCTGATCAGTGCCATCGGCATGTCCCTTTTCCTTCAAAACTACGTTCTTTTGGCACAGACATCCGATTTTCTTCCATTTCCGAGCTTGATTCCTGACTTTAAATTTATAGAACCGTATACTCAATTTATCAGATCCACTGAGATTGTCATTCTCGTTACAACCACCATTGTCATGATTCTGCTGACCTTTCTTATTAAGTTTACAAAGATAGGTAAAGCAATGCGCGCCACTGCCCAGGACAGAAATATGGCCATGCTGGTTGGTGTTGATGTAAATAGGGTTATATCTGTGACGTTTATTGTCGGGTCTGCAACGGCTGCGCTGGGTGGAGTGCTTATCGCCTCTCATATCGGTCAGATTAACTTTTATATCGGGTTTATCGCCGGTATAAAAGCTTTTGTTGCCGCAGTACTCGGCGGAATCGGCAGTATTCCCGGAGCTGTCTTAGGAAGCCTGGTTCTTGGATGGACTGAAAGTTTTTTTACCGGTTATGTTTCAAGTGACTACGAAGATGTTTTTGCCTTTTTGTTTCTGGTTTTTATCCTGATATTCAAACCTTCAGGTATCATGGGGCGTTCTGAGCAGGAAAAGGTATAAAATTGATTAAAATCGATGAAATAAAAAAATCCTTTTTTGTTTCCCTCTGGTTCATGTTTTTGACTTTTCCCATAATGGTTATCCGGGTCAATACTGTTGAAAACATTATCCAATGGCGTTGGGAAAGGATGATTTT
>JASJGP010000080.1:0-4721 GCA_033791485.1 Desulfobacterales bacterium
CAAATTCCTGAAGCTTTTTAATATGTTTCCAGATTGAAACCCTTGAAATCCCAAGCTTGGAACTAAGTTTCTCCCCTGAAACAACTCCCTTTTTTTCCTGTAAGATACTAAGGATACGACCTTTCATCTCATAAACCATCCTTTTGGTTAACCATCCCAAAGAGTCACGTTAACGACACTTTCATCAAGTGTCAACTATAATTATTGTAATCAGGCGATTAGACTGAAGGTTGAAGGCTTTTAGGGACAAATCCTACGCGATCACACAAAACTTAGGGCATTTGAGCTGGCTGACGACGTAGCAGTATTGGTTTATCGGGTGACCCCAGGGAGTTTGATGATCTGAATTCTCAAATGCGGCGGGCAGCGTTTTCGGATTGTCGAAACAGAGAAGGTCTTGAATTGTTTAATTCGAGCGTTGCGAGATGATTGATATACTTCAGCCTTCGGTCTTCAGCCTAAATACCTGAGTTACAAATTATTTAAGTAAAACTTTTCACAAAATTATGGTAATGTTTTCTATATTGTTATATTATGTTATCAATTTAAAAAAACCTTCTGTTTTGTATTATTTGAATAACTGTCTTATAAACTTGACAATTATTCTTATCTATTATATTTGGCATGAAGTTTGCTTTGAGTTATCGGGAAAAAGTACCGTTTTACAAAGGTCTCTAATCATAAAAAGGTTTTCCCTTGATAAACACAATAAAGAATGAAATATTAAAACATGATAGTGGCGGAAGACGTGCGGGGAATGACAGGCGGGAGTTTACATATTATGATTACACGCCGGAAAGAAGGTCATCCGAAGACCGCAGAAGCGGATTTGACCGCAGAATAAAACTCTTCATAGATAAAATAACCATCGACCGCAGAGATTATTTCGATAATGCCTCATTATCTCCCTGTTAAATTTACCACGTAAGACATGGTTATCACAAATATAACTAACCAATTAAACAATATCTCTGTGTTCTCTACGAGCACAGTGGCGAAAAATAATTTTTTACAACGCCATCAAAACTAATGAATTCTTAAAAGTCCGATTTATACGATTTCGTAAAGATTTCAAATTCAAGACTTGCCCCACTAAAGCGGAATAATCATGAGGCATACTGATTGTACGTTGAATGATTTCGAAATGCTGCACAACGTCCCGCTGAACTAAAACGTGAGACTTTTTTACGAGACCGTCAAAACTTAGGAATACTTTCATGCTGGAAGGCACCCCGAAACCCGTTATTATCAAATTGGTAGATGGAACAAAGGCCAGAGGTTCTATTTTCGTTTATTAAGGAAAGCGAATAAGCGATATTATTAAAAATGCTGATAAATTTATCGTCCTTTACAATACCTCAATAGCAGGTTTTCGTGATAAAACGGCTATTTTGAATAAAGAACAGATATTATATATAATTCCGGAAGATTGATCGATATTGTTAACACAATGAGGCATTTTAAAATGGTAATTTTGCAAAGGCCTCTTATAACCTTTCCAATAGCTTATCATGTATATTGTCAAACCCGCCGTTGGACATAATCAGTATAAGATCACCCGGTTTTGCCCTTTCCACCAGAAAATCAATAATCAATTCTGTATTTGAAAAAAAGTAAGCATCCCTTCCCTGGTTTTTCAGGTCAGACACCAGCTTTTCAGATGAAAACCGCTCAGCATGAGGAATCTTTTCAAGTAATGGTGGTTTGCGGATACATATAAGATCAGCCAATTCAAAAGAACCTGGATAAATATTCTGAAAAACCTTTCTCATGCTTGAATTTGTCCTTGGTTCAAAGACAGCAATAATTCTCCCCTCTGTATAGAAAGGCTTAACAGCTTTGATTGTTTCTCTTACTGCAGTTGGATGATGGGCAAAATCATCCATAACCGTTATGCCTCTTTTATTTCCGCGTATCTCCTGTCTTCGCTTTATACCTTTAAAGGTTTCAAGGGCTTCGGCAATGATTTCACATGGTATGTTCAACCTGTCGGTAACTGCAATTGTTGATAAAATATTTAACAGGTTGTGCATGCCGATAAGGTTTGTTTTAAAGGTTCCAAAGGCCCTTCCCTGCTTTAAAACCTCAAAAATGGTCCACGGAGGATCTATGGAGATATTTTGTATCCGCCATTTTGAATCCATCTCCATGCCGTATCTTTCAACATTGCATTGCATGCCTTTTATAAGCTCCTCTACATTTTTATCGGCATCAAACGCAACAAGAGTGTTCTTTTGTGTAATTGAGGATATAAACCTGTCAAAGGCTTCTTTAACATGATTCATATCTTTGAATATATCCGCATGATCGAATTCAACGCTGGTAAGCACTGCAACGTATGGATTATAATGTAAAAATTTCGGCCCTTTATCAAAAAAAGCCGTGTCGTACTCATCACCCTCGATGATAATATGCTCGCCTTTTCCAAGGCGATAGTTGCTGTCAAAATTTTTTAATAATCCTCCTATCATGAACGTAGGGTCAAGACGGGCTTTATAGAGTATCCAGGCAAGAATAGAAGATGTTGTCGTTTTACCGTGCGTACCTGCAATTATTATCGGCTTTTTGCCTGCTGCAATAAACCGGTTTAATGCCTGGGGCATGGAACAAAAATAAAGGCCCAATTTATCTGTTTCAATAACCTCGATGTTATCTTTTGAAACTGCATTCCCAACCACTACAAGATCTGTATCATGAGTGATATTTTTCCCGTTAAAACCATCGGCAACCTTTATGCCTTTCTGTGCAAGAAAGCTGCTCATGGGGGGATATATTTTCCGGTCTGACCCCGTTACTTCAAAACCCATATCCTTTAGCATGCTTGCAAGCGCCCCCATACCCGTACCACACACTGCAATCAGATGAATTTTTTTAACATGTTTCGGAATTCTGTTTTTACTTAAATCCATTAATGATACACTCCCTTGTGACTACTCATGTAGTCAGGCTGAAGTTGTTTAGACTGAAGGCTGAAGGGGTCATAAAGCACGATTACCGTACTTTGGCGAAATGTGATTTTTGCACCAAACATGGCTTCAAAATGCGCTTTTGCCTAACAGTCTTCAGCCTTCAGCCTATCCACCTTAGTACACTCCCTTTACGAAAAATTTTTCAAGAAATCATTGAATCATCTGTTTTTTTAATTCATTATAAAGAAAACATAATTCATAAACAAAAACAAGGATGGCAATATATGGACAAAGAAATTAAAAAGGTTTTAAAGGATTTCTCCAAAGGTTCCGGGCGCTTAACAGTCCTAACCGGAGCCGGTATATCTGCAGAAAGCAATATCCCTACTTTTCGCGGGCCCGAGGGATTCTGGACAGTAGGTTCAAGGGAATACCATCCCCAGGAAATGGCAACATACCAAATGTTTATGAAAAATCCTGATGAAGTCTGGAAATGGTATTTGTATAGACTCGGTATCTGTAGAAAAGCCGACCCGAATAAAGGCCATCTTGCTTTAGTGGAAATGGAAAAATTCTTTCAAGACCGTTTCACCTTAATCACGCAAAATGTTGACGGTCTGCACCTGCGTGCAGGCAATAGTTTAGAAAACACTTATCAGATACACGGCAATATTTTTTTTACACGCTGCGCTTATGAATGCACTTCAACTATTTATCCTATCCCCATTAATCTTCGAGCGATAACGAAAGGCGAAGATCTTGACGAATCACAGAAAAAACTACTATTTTGCCCTGAATGTGGAAGGTACGCCCGTCCCCATGTATTGTGGTTTGATGAAGTCTATAATGAAAATTTTTATCGCTATCACAGCTCAATCCATGTTGCCGGCCAGACTGAATTGCTTATAATTGTGGGAACATCAGGTGCAACAAACCTGCCCAATATGGTGGCCCGGGAAGTAAAAAATCAGAACGGAATCATCCTGGATATAAATATCGAGGAGAATCCGTTCTCAAATCTGGCTTTAAAAAGCGAGAGAGGATATTTCATCAAGGAACCGAGCAGTATTGCGCTGCCTGAAATAATGGAAATATTTAAGACCTGAGCTATTCCATTAATTCACCGAAAACCTCCTCTGCTGCTTTAATTGTCCTATCAACATGTTCTATGGTGTGTGCTGAAGAAACAAAAAGGGCCTCGAACTGAGACGGGGCAAGATAAATTCCTTTTTCCAACATCCCTTTATAATAGGCTGAGAACATCTTCAGATCACTTGTTTTTGCCTCGTTAAAATTATTTACCTTTTTATCTGTAAAAAAGAGCCCCAGCATTGAACCGACCCTGTCCACAGAGACCTTTATGCCTGCTTGTTTCGCAGCTTTTTTAAAACCTGCAGCAAGTCGGTCTGACTTTTCTTCCAGTTTTTCGTAAAAACCTGGCTTTTTTACCTGTTCAAGTGTCGCAATACCTGCCGCCATAGCCACAGGATTGCCGGAAAGTGTCCCGGCCTGGTATATCGAGCCTTGCGGTGCTATTTTTTCCATGATATCACGCCTGCCGCCATATGCTCCCACCGGCAAACCTCCTCCTATAATTTTTCCAAAACAGGATATATCAGGAATGATCCCATATAATGATTGTGCACCACCATATGCCACTCTAAAACCGGTCATAACCTCGTCAAATATAAGCAAGCTGTCGTTTTTCTTCGTCAGCGCCCGCAATGTTTCTAAAAAAACGTCAGCAGGCCTAACAACTCCCAAGTTCCCAGCAACAGGCGCTACAAAGTTACAGGCTATCTTTTTACCCTG
>JASJGP010000081.1:0-3631 GCA_033791485.1 Desulfobacterales bacterium
AAATATTTTGAGGATTGAAATTTGAGCTTGACGCAGAAATTGTGCAGATAAGCACAGACTTCGAAAAGTGCCGATTCGAAGTCTGTGCTTATCTGCAAAGGTCTCACCCGGTGACTGATCCCCTCAGGCCTATCTGGTCTGCGACTTCCCGCATGCCCATAATCGTATCTGTGATTAGTGCTGCCACTTCTACTCCCAGCATCCCGGCACCTTTTTCAATCACAGACCGGTTCACACCGGCTGCAAATCTTTTATCCTTCCATTTCTTTTTAACTGATTTAGCCTTCATATCCAGAACGCTTTTGGAAGGACGAACCAGAGCTGTAGTCACAACAAGTCCGGTAAGCTCATCAATTGCGTAAAGATATTTTTCCAGTTCAGTCCGGGGCTCAACATCCGTGCAGATTCCAAATCCATGGCTGATTACAGCTCTTATGTATTCATCGGGCCAGTCATTTTCCTTTAGAATTTCTTCGGTCTTTTGGCAGTGTTGCTCGGGGTACTTTTCATAGTCAAGATCATGTATCAGACCGATCACTCCCCATTTTTCTTCGTCTTCGCCGAGTTTCCGGCCGATATAACGCATCACCCCTTCCACTGACAGGGCATGCTTTATAAGACTTTCATTTTTATTGTATTCAGTTAGAAGTTTGTAAGCTTCTTCCCTTGTCGGAACTTTTGAGTTCATTTTAGTTTCTCCTAAGAAAGCTATGAATGTCTATGTTCATTTTATTGCTTCTTTTGTCTCTTCTGCCTTTGTGCCTCTCTGCCTTATTTAAAAACGTGATTTGCAATAACAATTCTCTGGATTTCAGAGGTGCCTTCGTAAATGGTAAATACCCGTGCATCCCTGTAATAACGCTCGACAGGGTATTCCTTGATGTATCCGTAACCTCCGTGTATCTGAAGGGCCTTCGCTGTAACCCTGTTAACCATTTCAGATGAAAAAAGTTTTGCCATTGATGCCTGGGCAGTATAGTTTTCCCCCCTGTCTTTCATTGAAGAAGCAGACAGCATCAATTGCCGGGCTGCCTCAAGCTCCGTGGCCATATCGGCAACCATCCATCGCAGACCTTGGAACCTGGAAATAGACTGACCGAACTGTTCTCTCTCTTTGGCATACTGGACAGCAGCATCAAGAGCTGCCTGTGCTACACCTACCGACTGGGCCGAAATGCCTATCCTGCCGCCGTCAAGGCCAGTCATGGCAATTTTAAATCCCTCGCCTTCTTCGCCCAGCATATCTTCCGCAGGGACACGGCAGTCTTCAAAAAGAAGATCCACAGTATCCGAACCGCGAAGACCCATTTTATCTTCCGGGGGTCCTGTAGTGAAGCCGGGGGTCCCTTTTTTTACAAGAAAGGCACTGATTCCTTTGTGACGTTTTTCCTCATCGGTTTTTACAGTTACGATCACTACTCCTGCATTTTTACCTGTAGTAATGAAACGTTTGGTTCCGTTTAAAATATAGCTGTCGCCGTCACGAACCGCTTTGGTGGTCTGCCGCACCGGATCTGATCCGGCGTTTGGTTCAGTCAGGGCAAAGGCGCCGATGATTTCTCCTGTTGCAAGAGGCTTTAAAAAACGCTGTTTTTGATCTTCTGTGCCATACTTAAGAATGCTTTCACAAACGATTGAATTATGAACCGACATAACCACAGCGGTTGAAGCACAGGAGTATGCAACCTCGGAAAGGGCAAGGACGTAGCTGATAGTATCCGCTCCTGAACCGTTATATTCCGGAGGGACCATCATTCCCATAAATCCCAGTTCCCCAAGCTGTTTCAGATTATCTCCAGGGAACTCTTTGGTCTTATCACGCTCTGCGGCGGTAGGGGCGATGACTTCCCTTGAAAAGTCCCTGACCATAGTCTGAATCATTAATTGTTCATCAGTAAGCTTTATTGACATAAGTAAACTCCTCCTTAAAAAGGCTATGAAGCCGGAAGGCTATGAGGGCAGAAGGCTGAAAGGCTTTTCAGCTGCATAGCTTCCTATCCTCCTCGCTTCCAAGCCTGTGCTACGGTCCATAAATTACAACAATCAGTTCTGCTTTTTCCTCGCCGGTATTTCTTAGCATGTGCCTTATCCCGGAGTTGAAATGAAGCGATTCTCCTTTTTTTAGTTTATTTATGTTCTCTCCGACAATAATTTCAATCTTCCCCTCCAGCACATAAACAAATTCTTCTCCTTCGTGCTGATATCCAATTCCCTTATGATCCTTTTGCGGGTCAACAATGACTCTAAATGCTTTAAGGTGTTTATTTTCAGCACCTGGAGTCAGGGTGGTATAAGCATAGTTTTCCGTGCGCTCCGTGTAGGCCTTTACACGCTTTTTAAGGGTTGATTCCTGTTTCCTCAGAAAAAATCCGGAATCTATCTCTAAAGCTCTTGAAATTTGCAGGAGCGCACCAACCGGCGGTGTTTCTTTGCCGGCCTCGATATCTTTGATATAATCGACGGAAAAACCGGTTTCATTTGCAAGTGTGCTAAAACTAACTTTTTTTTGTGTCCTTGCTTTTTTGATTTTTTTTCCTATAGGGTCATGCGTCGGAGCCTTTTTTCTTGGCATAATACCTCCTTTTATCTTTTTGTGAATAGCGTATGCAGTTCATTTTACGGCGCCATCAATATTGACATTCAGTATATCATTACTTTATTCTTATAAAGAATTTTTTTTCAATCAACAAGTAAAAATTTCAACACTTTTTTCTTATCAACGTTTATTTATGCATGAGAAGCAGGTTTGAGACGAAACATCTTCAGGAAATAAAAATGAATCTTGAAAAAAAACTGGTTGTTCTGGAACAAATTTACGAAATCTATGATAATTTTGCAAAGGGGCTTGATGTCGCGTGTAAAAAACACTGCGCTAACTGCTGCACGCGTAATGTTACCATGACAACTCTTGAAGGGTATAAAATTGCTGATTTTTTAGAATTAAGTGGAAAAACGGATCTGTATGCAAAAATTCGAAAAGCTTTGTATAAAAAACGTTTCTTACCTGAAATAACAATAAACATGCTGGCAGACCTCTGCCTGCAGGGAAAAGATATTCCTGATGAGGAAAGTGATGTAGGTTGGGGGGCGTGTCCCCTTTTAATAAACAGCGAATGCCCAATTTACCAGGTGAGGCCCTTTGGATGCAGGTGTTTTGTTTCAGGAACAAATTGTACGGAAAACGGTTACGCAGAAGTCGATCCCTTTGTTTTTTCGGTTAATAGCCTGTTTTTACAGTATATCGAACATTACGACAAGGATGGTTATTTTGGCAACCTGACAGACGTTCTTCTGTTCATGCAAACTGAAGATAGCCGCAAATTATTCAAAAAAGGAATTTTAAAATACGAAGATACGTGGATGATTTCAAACAGGCCGATAAAAGCTTTTTTAATAGCACCCGAACACAAAGCCAGGATAGAGCCGATCTTAAAAGCTCTTAAAAACAGTGATGCATATTTGCGGTTGTAATCAACCCGTATGGGCTGTAAAAAAAACAAAGGATTGAGCATGACGGAAAAATCGGGCCGATAAGTGCAGACTTCGAAAAGTGCCATTTCGAAGTCTGCGCTTATCTGCAAAGGTCTCTACCGGAAAATCTATATCCCCATATGATTAAGGTAGTTTTTAA
>JASJGP010000082.1:0-2977 GCA_033791485.1 Desulfobacterales bacterium
TTTTTGCCCGGCCTGACGAATCGATGATTTCCATTTTTCCAGGGTCTGTTATCTTTCCTATTGGATAAAGAGGATTGTTAAAGGTTTTTAGATATTTTTGGGCAACATCATCGGCATTATCCGGTGAAACCGTGCATAGCAATGTATAATCTTCACCGCCAGCAAGTGCAAACTCGACAGGGTTAAAATCAAACCGATTACAAAAATAGTTCAGGTTTTCTGAAACAGGAATTTTTTCAGTAAACAAGCGAACACCCACATTGCTCTCCTTTGCAATATGCCCAATATCTGAAGAAAGCCCGTCACTGACGTCAATTGCTGCATGAACGCCATTTTGGGCTGCAAGAAACCGGCCTTCGTGTATAAAAGGTCTTGGAAGAATATGCGAATGAAACAGTTCTTTCAACTCTTTAGAATCAGCCGGTATATGGTTGAGTATCATGTGCAGTCCTGCGCGACTATCACCCAAAAAGCCTGTGGAAAAGATGATATCTCCACGCTGCGCTGCCTTTCTAAGGAGCAATTCCTCTTTGGGAACACTGCCTGTCACAGAAATATTGATAATTAAATCAACAATAGACGAGGTGGTATCGCCACCAAGAATGTTGACATCAAATTTAGCAGCCAGATCTTTAATCCCACGGTAAACATCTTCAAGAAATTCTGTGGAGCAATCTTCAGGAATGGCAATACTGACAAATGCCTCCCTTGCAGTACCGCCCATGGCTGCAATATCGCTTAAATTGACAGCCAAAGATTTATATCCAAGATTAAATCCAATTGTTGCATCTCGCAGAAAATGAACCCGTTCAACCAATAAGTCTGTGGTTACAAGGGAGACTTGCCCGGAATCCGTATAAAAAGCGGCGGCATCATCGCCTATTGCTTTAATAATATTGTCAGGACGGATTAGACAGCCTTGACTGATTTTTTCGATAAACCCGAACTCTCCGATATCTTTTAATTTCATGAGATACGTGCCTGCTTGACAATATAACTTAATTCTTTAGCGGCTTTCCGGGGATCATCTGCAGAAACAATGGCTGACACGACAGCAATTCCGTTGGCGCCGTTTAATATTACTTCGCCTGCGTTTTCTTTGTTCAAACCGCCGATGGCAACTTTTGGGAGCGATACCGCTTTGCTTATTTCCTTCAATCCCTCAAGACCAAGTGGTGGAGATGTATCTGTTTTCGTAGGGGTTGCGAAAATCGGACTGATGCCGATATAATCTGCACCGTCTTTTTCAGCCCGGATCGCATCCTCAAGAGATTCAACGGAAATTCCGATGATCATCGAACCTTTCAGAATATCTTTTGCCATTGTCAGTGGCATATCTGTCTGGCCCAAATGTACGCCGTCTGCTCCGATTGCCTGGGCAACATCCACCCTGTCATTAATGATAAGTGGAATATTGTGTTTTTTTAAATACTCTTTTACAGATAGTGCTTCTTTAATAAATTTACGAGTAGAACAGTTTTTCTCCCGTAATTGAACACAGGTTACTCCTCCGGTAACACCGGCTTTGACAACTTTAAGGGTGGCTCTCCCCCTGGAAAGATCTCTGTCAGTTACAAGGTATAAAGAATAATCGATTGATTCAGGTTTCATTTCAATTTTTCTCAATCTTGCAACCTGCTTTAAGCTTTTCCGGGGTTATTGTATATAAGGCATCCAGCATCTTTATCATGAAACTTCCAGGCGCCTGTGCTTTTTCGCCTGCAACTTCTCCTGCCAGGCCGAAAAATGCAAGTGCAGTCGCCGTTGCGCTGAACGGATCATTATCTACAGCTAAAAATGCACCAATGATTGCACTTGCCGTACATCCGGTTCCGGTTACACAGGCCATAAGAGGGTGACCATTAGAAACATGCACTGTATGGTTACCGTCAGTAATCAGGTCAACAGAACCTGTTATAGCCAGGGTTGTTTGCAGATTTTTGGCCAGTATCTTTGCAGTGTGGGCAGCATCTTCAACGCTGTGGATTGAATCAACGCCTTTAGTTTTTGAATCACTGTTTTTAAGCGATAGAATTTCCGATGCGTTTCCCCTGATAACGCTGACCTCCGTTTCATTAATAATCTTTTTGGCAGAGTCAGTCCTAAATGAGGTAGCTCCGGAGCCGACCGGGTCAAGTATAATAGGGATTTTTAGTGTTGCTGCTTTTTTCCCTGCTATAATCATGGAATCAATCCATTCATCAGTAAGTGTGCCGATATTAAGTACAAGAGCGCCGGCAAAGGAGACCATTTGTTCTACTTCATTTGGCGCATGTGCCATAACCGGCGACGCACCCATGGCAAGAAGTGCGTTTGCCGTGTAATTCATGACAACAAAATTTGTAATATTGTGAATAAGCGGCTTATTTTTCCTTACAGCGTCCAGATTTTGAGCCGCTTTTTCAGAAAGGTTTTTCATGATTTATCTCCTGTCTTTATTCGAAAGCGGGTGTAGCTGAAATTTCGCCTATAAAAAAAGCCGTTTTGCGAAGAAACGGCTTTTGGTGGATTTTGTAAAATACGAATATGTCGTTTCCCTACGCTGGAGTTATCCAGATCAGGTTCAAAGGGTGTAATCTCAGGCATCTTGCAGCCACCCCGTGTGTTAAGTTATGTTCTAGACAATAGAGAACAAGTAGTTATAAGTCAAGAATAAAGTAAGCATTCACGGAACGTTGGAATTAGAAAATAGAAATTGGGAATTTGGTATCAGGAGGTCCCTTTACCTTGACTTTTCACAACGTCATCGTTATTAATTTTGACGGTCTTGTAAAAATCCCAACTTATGCGTTGTGCTGCATTTCGTAATCATTCAACGTACGATTAGTACGCCTCATGATTACAAAATTTGCACGCCTTGAATTTGAACTTTTTACGAAACCATCTGAATCGGAATTTTTACGAAACCATCAATTTTTAATATTTATTCAAGGAGGATCAAAACATGGCTGGAAGAGTTTGTCCTGTATGGGTTGGT
>JASJGP010000083.1:0-3922 GCA_033791485.1 Desulfobacterales bacterium
CCAGAGAACATGCACCCTGGGCACTTGAAGTAAATGGCATCAATCTGGTCATAGGAGTTAGTTTTGCCAGAATTTTCAGACAGAACATGTTTAACTGCGGAATGATGGCTGTTGAATTGCCTCCTGAAATCATCGACCATATATTTGCGGTTTTTGGAGGAAGAGAAACTGCCGTTGAAACAGACCTTGAAGAAAGCAAATTAACTATTAAGACAGACGGAAAAGAAGAAAAGATATTTTATTCATTTTCTGATTTCGACCGTGCCCTTGTTAAAGCAGGGGGGTGGATGGAGTATGCGGACTTAAAATACTGATGGCATTGTTCCAAGGTTCATCTACTGCGTTGTAGCGGTTTTTCAGAAACTCGACATACTATAAGTATTGTCTCGTCCCTGAAAAACCGTTACGCCTTTTTATCCCGCTGATTTTTAGCGGGGGTATATGAGCCTTGGAACGATGCCATGCGGTGCTTATTCAAAAACTTTTTAAGAATTCATCAAGTTTTGATGAATTCTTAAAAAGTCGTCATTCCGGTGAAAAGTGGAGTCGATAGGAGTTACAATCAATTGAAAATACTGGATTATGACGCAAGACATAGATCCTACTTTCTATTTATTCCCGTAGTCGTTCACGCCCATTCGAAACAAAAAGGTTGCTCAATCTGCGTCCTGTGAACGCTTACTTATTATCTTCAAGTTTGTCAAAGGCACCTTCTATAGCCTGTTGAAGCACTTCAATTTTAATCGGTTTGGAAAGGTAGCCATCAAAACCGGACTTTTCAAGATTTTCCGTATCATATTCTGTAATATATCCGGATAAAGCGTAAACTATTGACTTAGAGTCAATTTTCTTTATTTGTTTACACAGTTCAACACCATCAAGGCCGGGCATCTCTAAATCTGTTATTATAAGTGGAAAACTTTCTTTTTTTAATATTTCCAGCGCTTCTTTAGAACTGCCGGCAAACTCAGCCTCATATTCCATCTTAGAAAAAATCTTTTGCAAGACATTCAGGTAAGCATTATCATCATCTACAATCAGTATTTTCTTTTTGTTCATATTTAAAACCTTTTATTATTGATCATCTCCCAAGGAGTTGGTCGATTGATCAGGGTTCAAGGATTCAGGGAGTCAAGGGTTCGAGTGAAAATGACCGAAAAACAAATACATATAGAAAATACCTGACTCTTAGAAACGTCTTTTTATATGGACATACTTTGAAAATTTTAAGGAGTAAGGGCAGAGAAGACACAATTGTTTAAGTCATCTGTATCAAGCCGCTTACATTCACTTGAACCCTTGGCCCCTTGAATCCTGGAATCCTCTTCTCCAATTTATTTGGAGAAGTGTTTTAGTTATCAATTTTTGTGCTGCCTTTATACATGGTAACTCCATATGGTGTTTTATCTAAAGCATAATCGACCGGTTTTGTAAAAAATGGATCTTCGTAAATATCTCGAAGAAAAGCATCGCGAAAATCCGGGTGTGCAATACTTGCAATAGCCAGTGCTTTGTTGCCGGAAGAGAGCCCCCGGAGATCGGCAATACCGTATTCCGTAACAACAACTACGCCATCATATGCGGAAGCGGTCAGGCTGATTCCGGGAGGATGCCTTTTAACGATCTTGGGTTCTCCTTTATTTGTAATACTTTTTATTGCAATAATCGGTGTGCCTATGGACGTATTATGAATTGCACGGATGAAATCAGGCTGTCCGCCAATGCCACTGTAATAGCGCCGGGGGTCGACAAAATCCGCCCAGACGTTACCGAAAAGATCAACGCCTATCGCAGTATTTACCGAGATAAAGGGATTGTTTTTTTGTATGATTTCCGCTGAATTAGTATAGGAACATGGCCGCATTTGAACCCCGGTCCGCATGTGAACAAAATCATATAACTCTTTAGAACCCATGATTAAGCTGGTTGTACTGTATCCCAGGTTCGCCTTTTTTTTGCGATTAGTAACAATGCCCATTTTTTCCAGATGCATTAGCCCGTCACCATAGATCTCAGTCTGTACACCCAGATCTTTATACTCGGCATCTTTAATGGTACCTACTACAGCATCCGGAATTTTTCCAATGCCCACCTGCAGGGTAATTCCGTCTTTGATAAAATACTCTGTGATAAGTTCACCGATTCTTTTCTCATCGTTTGGTAGATTGTCAAAATCAGGAGCAGGAAAATCATAAACCGGTTTAATATCATCTTCAATCAGATAATCAATGGATTGAGCATCTATAATACTCTGCCCCTGGGTAAATGGCATTCCGTTGTCTAACTCTGCAATAACAACTTTGGCATGATCTATAGCTGTATGGAGCGCTTCCACAGAAAGGCCCAGGCTGTATTCTCCAGTATATTTGTTTTGCCGAACTTTCATCAAAACGACATCCGGTTCATATTTACAGTTTCTACCTATTAAATTATCCATATGGGCAAGAGTACAGGGCAAATAAAACGCACGGCCTTCGTTGGCAGCCTTCCTGACCTCACCTGCGGAAAAAATTGAATAAGTCATCACACGGTCCTGCAGCCCCTTTTCCACATAAGGAACAGGGCCCTGCAACAGCAGATGTATCATTTTAAAAAAAGGAAGTTTCAGCTTGTTTGATTTTATAACTTTGGTGAGTGCCTCAATAGAAGCTGTAGGTACAGCTGCATTAGATCCTACATAGCAGTTAATTATATCTTTTTGCTTTAGATTTTCTGCAATGACATCACCGATTTGGTCGAGCTTGATTATTTCGGGCTGACGGTTCATAGATTCTACTCTAAATATTCAATGTATGTATGCTTATCGCTGTCTATAGGCTTGTAACGAAATTATGATAAAAACGAAGTGTTCGTTTATAGAAAAAAATATAGTAATGCAATTCTTTTTTATTCTCAATCTTTTTCCTTTTTTTCTGTTTAAAAGGGTTTGTAGAGTTGCTTTTGTGTAAAGTTCCAAATGCGTTTACACTAAGGTCCCAAATCGTTATTCTTGAAGAAAAAATTGATATGATGTAAGCTGCTGCCATGATTAACATCACACCCGAAATCGCAATAGATAAAAATGAAATAAAGCTTCAGTTTATTAAAGCATCAGGTCCCGGAGGCCAGAATGTTAATAAAGTAGCCACGGCTGTTCAACTTCGATTTGATGTAAAGAATTCTTCTTCTCTTCCCGATGGTGTTCGTACCCGATTGGTCCGTCTTGCAGGCAGGAAAATGACAGAAAACGGAGTTCTTATTATTGAGGCCAAACGGTTTCGAAAACAGGAATATAATCGTCAGGATGCGGTTGATCGTCTTGTTAAGCTAATCCGAAAGGCATCAGAAAAACCCAAAACACGTATTCAGACCAAACAAACCAGAGCTTCAAAAGAACGTTTGCTGGCGGCAAAACGGCATCGAAGTAAGATAAAACGGATGAGGCGTCAGGTCTCAATTTCTGAAGATTAATGGTTTTTGAGCAACCTTGCAGACCAAGCAAGGCTTTGATAAGCTTAAAAAATATGACAAAAACAAAGCATACTCCAGCAAAACCCAGGCTTGCTTCAACAGTTATCCTTGCAAGGCAGATCGCGGAAGAGCTTCAAGTCTATCTTCTAAAAAGAAACGCTAAAAGCGGTTTTATGGCCGGAAATTATGTCTTTCCAGGCGGAACTGTGGACATTGAAGATCGCAACACAAATTTCTGGAAGTCGCATGTGGATATCCATATGGAAAATCTTTCCAGACAGCTTGGTGGAAAGCTGCCCGGAGAAGAAGCTCTTAGCTATGGCGTTACGGCCATTCGCGAAATGTTTGAGGAAGCCGGAGTCTTTTTATCCTATCGTAAAAAACAGAAGAAAAAAAATATGGAGAAGCTATGCAGTTCGCGTATGACCAGTGGTCTTTTAAAAGGCTGGCTACAAGAGCTGGTAGTTGATGG
>JASJGP010000084.1:0-2692 GCA_033791485.1 Desulfobacterales bacterium
GATAGTTTGAATCAGATCCCAAATAAGCACCACCGGCTGATGCTAAAAGAATCTGCCCTTCTGTATCATTTTGGAAACCGCCGCTTGCATCGTGTAGATGGCCTGTTAAAAGAACAAACTTGTTCAGATAGGTTCTTGCAATATCCTGGTCTTCTTTCCACAACCAGGAAACCGGATGATGGAAACCGGCCAGATTGAGATTGGTGTCGCCCTGATTTTTTAGATGCTCCTTCGCCTTTTTGGCTACCCACCTAAGCCGGGACAAAGCTAACATATCAATGGTTTACCGAATGCTCTCTCGGGCAGGGCAGTTCTCCGACCCTTTCAACAATCCATTCGAATAAGTCAGGAAATTTTTGCCCAAACAATCGTTGGGCTGCTGTTGTACCATCCTGCCTTTTTATTCCGAAATTATGGATGACAGTGAGCGCTTTCAGCCTTGTTAATGGAATTGATCTTTGATTATGGTTCATTCGAGACAAGGCTCCATTCCTTCCTTCTACGGCAGAAGAAGTTCTTTGAAATTTTGTTGCAATCCAATGTGCCCAGCTTTGCCATTGTTTTATTTCTTCACTGGAAACATGGGCAGTCAGAGGATGATCATTCAGAACACTTTGAACTCGTTCGTAAGCCTGTTCATATGAATTTGAAAGGGATTTTGATGAAGTTCGTTTCAATTGAATCTCCCAATAAATAACCGGTAAGTAAGTATAAAGGAGCCAATCTGTTTTGTCAGCATCCAGATTATAATGTGCAATAGTTTCTTTGACCCAGATCCACCATATATCAATCAATGCTGCTATTTCACGAATCTGCTTTTCAACCTTATCAAGAGCATTTTTATTGTCTTTAATTTCGTACTCTACAGCCAAAGCTTTCAGCGCATACAGAGTCACCAGAAGTTTCTCAACAACATCTTTCGAGGTTAGGGGACCATTCTCATCAGTTGAAAACGGATGTACTGCTTTGGAAAAATTGTGCAGAAGATCATAATATCGTGTCTGACCTTCCACAATAATCTCATGCTCCGTTTTTAATGCTTCGATCTGTTTCTGTTTTCTGGTGACTTTTTCAGGATTTTTACCTGATTCCATAAGCAGTTCCAGAGCAGCAAGTTCTTTAGAAATTTTTCCATGAATCCGGGCTGCCTTATTTGCAAAACGCGCTCCCATAACTTTGACTATCTCATTCATTGCATGAAACAAGTCGGGAATTCTGCTGCATTGGATTCCTGAAGATGCAAGCTTTACAAGGGCTTTTGCGTTATCGCTGACCATATATGCAGCCTTTAATCCTAACCTTTCCAAAGCATGAATCGCTTTTTCTTTCCAGGTTTCACAGGTTCGGTTTTCCGCCGGTTCTTCGATAAGAATATAACCGGTACTCAACTCAATCATTACCAGTATCATCTTATCAAAAAAAGTTTCATCGGCTCCCACAATAACCCTGGCAGTTCCACCGCTATTTTTTTCAAAAGTCTCTTTGTATTTCAAAATAAGGCCTTCAATCTCAGCAACCTTCCTGTGAAGGCTGGTGGCAGAGATTCCGATATGCTTTTCAAGACGAAGCATCTTGAAAAATTCGGAAATCGTTTCCATACCCACACCACAACGAATTCCAAAGACATAAAGCGTTGCACATACCAGAATTGTAAACCAGACCTGACCGGCTTCTGTTTCCCATGAGAGAGATTCCGGATATCGATTCCGATTCCTGATTGCCTGTTTATGTCTATGAGCACTGCTTTTGGATATCCCAGTTGCAGCAGCAGCTTTTCTGATTGTATCAGATTTATTTTGTTGAAAAAATGTAAACACTTGAGTACATCTTGTTCGAATGCTCATATTATCACTTTTCATTTGTGTTTAAATATCAGTACCGATGAAAAATTATTCTCCAATTTCTGTTGTAATCATCAATGAAACAAATGCAAGGATGAGCATGATTTTTTTCAAATTAGCAGGACATTTTGTCCCGCTTTAGGTGGGTAGCCCCAAAAGACAAGTGATATGGGTGATTTTATTTTGATTGCGAGCCTTAATTACATATCTTCATTGATTATCCGTTTAACATCGTTTACGGTTTTTACACGGCGAATAGCTGTCATAACTTTTTTAAGCTGTCCGGAACTTTCCGCCATGACGGTGAAATAAAAAATCCCAATACCTTCGTCCGATGTTTCTGAATGCACATTCAAAATATTGATACTGGCCTTTGAAATCACAGCAGAAATATCGGCCAGGAGGCCGTGGCGATCGTCTGTTTTGATGCAGATTGACGCAGGATATGATTCCTTAATACCACTGGCCCATTCGACTTCAATAATCCTTTCACTGCTCATTTTTAAAACATTAAGGCAGTTCTTCCGGTGGATGGCGACTCCTTGGCCCTGGGTGATATATCCAATTATGGGATCTCCTGGCAGGGGATTGCAGCATCTTGAGAACTTGACTAAAATATCATTGAGTCCTTTTACAATGACCCCGGTGGCCTGTTTGTCCGAAGGTCGGGAAACTATTTTTTCAATAACGGAGGCATCGGCATCCTCTGAATCTTTTTCAAGTTCAGGCACAGCCCGTTTCAGCAACTGAAGCGCTGTCATTTGTCCGAATCCCACATGGGCGATCAGGTCGTCAACCGTCTTGAAACCCAAAGAGTCTGCCACCCTGCCGATATCACCTGATTTGATCAG
>JASJGP010000085.1:0-7402 GCA_033791485.1 Desulfobacterales bacterium
ACAATACCCACGAGTTTATTTCCCACAGTAACAGGCACTCCTGAAATCCTATACTCAGACATAAGTTTCATCACTTCATCAACGGGCCGATCAGGAGTTATTGTAACCGGATCGATTATCATACCGCTTTCAGATTTTTTAACCTTACCAACCTCAACAACCTGGCTTTCGATACTCATATTCCTGTGTATAAAACCCATACCCCCTTCACGTGCCATGCTTATGGCACTTTGCGATTCTGTTACAGTATCCATTGCAGCGCTTACCAGGGGAATGTTCAAAGCAATGTTTTTAGTCAACATTGTACTGGTATCAACATCTTTAGGCAATACATCTGAATAGTTTGGGAGCAGCAAAACATCATCAAAGGAATATGCTTCTTCGGGTGGTATTTTTGTCATCGGTTTCCTCCGTTTTTAAATTTTGATGCCGTCTCAAAAAATCACATCTACTGCGTTGTAGTAGTTTATCTGGGGCTCGGCATACTATATGTATAGTCGAAAAACCGCTACGCCTTGTATATGAGCCTTGGAACGATGCCATCCAGCGGTTTTTAAAAGCTTTTTACGAATTCATCGTTTTTGAGCGAACCCAATAGCAAAATCTCGGGTTTTTAGCAATCCTTTATTTGATGACTTGACAATAAAGCGGCATACATAATAAATGATGTCTTTCATTTTTAATAAAATTATTAGCCATGCTTATCAAAATTAATAATACAAACCCGCAAAAGCGGCTTATCATAAAGGTTGTTGATGTCCTTAAAAAGGGTGGAATCGTCGCCTATCCGACCGATACATACTACGGAATGGGCTGCGATATCATGAATAAAAAGGCAATTGAAAAAATTTACCAGCTAAAGCAGCGCAACAAAAACAAACCTTTTAGTTTTATCTGTTCCGGGCTTAAAAACATCAGCCATTATGCAAAAGTTTCAAATTATGCGTACAAAACCATGAAACGGCTCCTGCCCGGCCCTTACACGTTCGTTCTGGAAGGTTCAAAACTTGTCCCTAAAATAATGCTGACAAAGCGAAAAGAAGCTGGAATACGAGTGCCGGATAATACTATTTGCCAAGCCCTGGTGGAAGAGCTGGGAAATCCGATTATTACTACAAGTGCAACAATGCCTGATGGCACCCTGTTTCACCACCCTTCCTTTATCCTCGATTATTTTTCGTCCAGAATAGACATTGTAATTGATGGAGGTCCTGTTTCAGGGGAACCATCAAGTGTTATTTCGCTGATAAACGACTATCCCGAAATATTACGAAAAGGGATGGGGGATGTGAGTATATTTGAGTAATACTATGAATTGTGGGTTACGGGATGTACAGGTATCCCGCATACAGATCCGTTTTTAAGGTGCGATCTGCAAGTTCTTTCACGGATGATTCTATAACATATTTCAGAAGGGATGCCTTTTTCTCAGGGGCATAAACATATGATATTTTCCCTTTTATTCCGGCCATTCTGCCGGCCCACTCTATTGCATCTTCCAGGTTTCCGAGACGATCTACAAGGCGCATTTCTTTAGCCTGCTCTCCTGAAAAGATGCGCCCGTCAGCAATAGATTCCACTTTTGACAGTTCCATCTTTCTTCCCTCGGATATCGCCTCGACAAACTGCCTGTGAATATTAACCGACAAATCCTGAAGAATTTTTCTTTCATCGTCAGTCATATCTCTAACAGGTGATCCCATGTCCTTGTATTCAACGCTTTTCACCACAACCGGGACCAATCCGATTTTACGAAACAGCTGCTGAAAATTCGTAAAACCCATAATAACACCGATACTGCCGGTTATGGTACCCGGATTGGCAACAATTCCGTCTGTCCCTGCGGCAATATAATATCCACCCGAAGCTGCCACTGCACCCATTGAAGCAACAACTTTTTTTAATTTAACGGTTTTTCTGATCTCCCTGAAAATCTCCTGCGAAGGCCCCACGCCGCCACCTGGAGAATCTATCCTGAGTACAATCGCCCTGATTGATTTGTCTTCACGGAAACGTTTAATATGATAAATTACATCCTTGGAATCGGCAATAACCCCTTTTATTTCGATGATGCCGACTTTTTCACCACCTGCCTTAAGATCATCATAACCGGAGCCTCTTGTGCCCACTACAAACATAAGTGAGATTACTATAATTGCGACGGCAGATGCAGATATTGATGAAAAAACTAAGATGAAAAAAAGGTAAGGGTGCCTGCGGGAAAACATAATTGGATCATCTCCCAAAGAGTTGATCGATTGATCAGGGTTCCAGAATTCAAGGGGTCCAAACTTCGCCTTCGGCTATGCCCGGTCAAGTAAAAATGACCGAAAACAAATGCATACAGAAAAGTCCCTGACTCTTAGGACCGTCTTTTTATATAAACATACTTTGAAAATATTAAGGAGTAAAAGGGTAGAGAAAACGCAAGTGTTTATGTCATCTGTATCAAGCTGTTTTCATTCACTTGAACCCTTGAATCCTCTTCTCCAATTAGTTTGGAGAAGAGCCATATAACTTAATATTGTGTAGCTATAAATGTAGAGTTGTGGGGTCACTCATCATTCAGCTTTTCCTGGAGATTCTCTCGAAGTATTTCTCCAAAAGATGAAGTAGCAGGTCTCATGGTGTTTACATATTCACTCAAAAGATTCTGTTCATCTTCGATCTCAAGCCGCTTTATTGAAAGACCAATCCTTCTTTCTTCCGTGTTAATGTTCATAACTTTGGCGGTAATAACTTCGCCGATGTTATATTTGCCTACCGGAGTTTTGATTTTTTCCTTACTGATTTCAGAAACATGAACAAGTCCTTCTATCCCCTCTTCCAGTTCCACGAAAACCCCGAAATCAGTAAGATTTGTTACCGTGCCGGTAATCTCTTTCCCAACTTCATAACGCTGTGGGACAGTCTGCCATGGATCCGGCTGCATATGCTTAATGCCAAGGGAAAACCTTTTGTTTTCCTTTTCAATATCCAAAACGATAGCCTGAATCACTTCCCCTTTTTTGTATATTTCAGACGGATGTTTTATCCTTTTCGTCCATGAAATATCTGAAATGTGGACAAGGCCGTCGATACCTTCATCTATACCTACGAAAAGTCCGAAATCAGTAATATTCTTTATTTTACCTTCAATAGTAGTCCCCACAGGGTATTTTTCACTGATTACATCCCACGGATTAGGAACAACCTGCTTCATACCCAGCGATATGCGCCTGTTTTCAGGTTTGATATCGAGCACCACAGCTTCGACTTCATCACCCACGGAAACAATCTTGGATGGATGACGTATCTTTCGAGTCCATGACATTTCGGAAACATGAATCAGCCCCTCGATGCCCTCTTCCAATTCAATAAAAGCTCCATAGTCGGTCAGGCTGACAACCTTTCCGGTTAAGCGCTCTCCCAAAGGATATTTTTCAATTGCAATTGACCAGGGATCCTCGGTAAGCTGTTTCATTCCAAGTGAAACTCTTTCCTTTTCAATATCCAAATTAAGGATTTTGACTGTTATTTCATCACCAACTGAAAATAGTTCCGAGGGATGCTTAACGCGTCCCCACGAAATATCAGTAATATGAAGCAGTCCGTCAATACCGCCAAGGTCGATAAAAACACCATATTCCGTAATATTTTTTACAACACCCTCAACGACTTTTCCCTCGTGGATGGAAGTTAGAGTTTCCACTCTTTTGGATTCACGATCATGTTCGAGTATAGCCCTTCTTGATAATACGATATTGCTGCGTTTTCTATTATATTTTAAAATTTTGAAAGTATATTTATTCCCCACTAACTCATCCAGGTTTCGCACAGGACGTAAATCAGCCTGTGAACCAGGCAAAAATGCCTGAACGCCTATATCTACAGAAAAACCGCCTCTGACACGATTTATAATAACACCTTCAACAGTTCCTTCTTCATCGTATAATTTTTTAATATCTTCCCATACCTTGATATTCTCGGCTTTTTCTTTGGAAAGAACAACTCGTTCTTCTTCTTCGTCCCACCATTCAACCATTACTTCTGTAGTGTCACCCAAAACGATGTTTATATTTCCCTCTTCATCTTTAAACTCGGAAATCCGGATCTGCCCTTCTGATTTGTACCCGATATCTACAAGAACAAATTCTTTGTCGATTGAAATTATTCTGCCTGTTACAACTTCACCTTCAGTAAAGCGCTTAAAGCTTTCCTCATACAAATCCATCATGCTTTCCATGCTTTCATCAGGTTCGGAAACATCGTCAGCTGATTGTTTATCTTCCGGCGCATCATCTTTTAATTCTTCACTCTCCTGCTTAAGCTCAGCATCCGGTTTAACTACAACTTCCGGCATAACTTCATCATCCGGCTTGCTGATATCTGAAGTCTCCGGCAAATCATCCTGGTTTAATTGTTTAGTTTCTTCGTTTTTACCTAAATCGTTCATATTAAAAAAAATCCCCCTTGCCTATTTTTTATTGCTATTTGCTCAAATAGCATAACTTAATATTATTATCAGACTGATTTTAAAAAAACAACGATTAATTTCATTTTTTTAAACAAATGGAGCAAAACATTTTATTTAAATCGACAATCATCAAAATTCAATCCCTATTTTCCGGTTTTTCCTCCAAACCTTTAAACCTCATAGCCTTCCCGCTTCTCAGCCGCCCAACCCCTTTACCTCATAGCCTCCCGGCCTCCATATAAGACACCATCATTTTAACGACCTCTTCAGCAGAAATATCGGTGGAATCAATAAGTTCTGCATCTTTAGCAGGCTTCAGGGGCGCAAGTGCTCTGTTGCTGTCGTTTTCATCCCTTTGTTTCATATCTCTTTCAACATCTTCTAAAGTTTGAGAGGTTTCCTGTTCCATTTCCCTGTAGCGTCTTAACGCCCTGTTTTTGTGGGATGCATCCAGGAAAAATTTTATATCAGCATCAGGAAAGACAACAGTCCCCATATCTCTACCCTCGAATACAACTCCTTTTTCACTGCCCAGATTCCTTTGAAGAGCGAAAAGATACTTTCTTACAACCGATCTTGCGGAGACTGCAGAGGCAAACATGGTAATTTCAGGAGTCCGGATTAAATCAGTGATATCCAAATCATTCGATATAAGACGCAACTCTTTTTTTATGCGTACAAATTCAAGCCTCAAGCCGGCGCACATACTTTCAAGACCCCCGTCGTCGTCATAACTCAGCCCTTTTGATATTGCTTCATAGGCAACACCCCTGTAAAGAGCGCCTGTATCGATATATTTATATCCCAAATGATCTGCAAGAGCCCGGCTAACCGTAGTCTTACCTGCCCCTGCCGGGCCGTCTATCGTGATTACCAGGCGTTTTGAAATTCCGGTTTTATTCATCTAATCAAGCACCTCATCCAGCGCCTTTATAAACCCGGCATTCTCTTCACGAAGTCCGGCATTAACACGAATATAATGTGGATACCCATATGAAGTCATGGAACGTACAATAACACCGTGGGCCAGCATTTTTTCAAAGACTTCGTCAGCATCTCTTTCAACATCTATAAGAAAAAAGTTTGCCTGGGTTGGAAAGTATTTTATTCCCAGCCTGTCCAGGGCAGAATACATGAAATCAAGACCTTCATGAATCAGCTTTTGCGTCTTTTTAAAAAATTTTTCATCATCTAAAGCCGCAACAGCTCCGACCTGGGCAAGAGAGTTTGTATTAAACGGAAGCCTGATCCTGTTAATAATGCCTGATATCTCTTCAGACATGACTCCATATCCTATTCTAAGCCCAGCCAGACCGTAAGCTTTGGAAAAGGTTCGAAGTACAACCAGCCGCCTTGTGGAATTGATATATTCAATACCGCAAGCGCAGTTTTGTTCTCTGACAAATTCGATATATGCTTCGTCCACAACAACAATTATTTCAGGAGGAATGCTTTCAAGAAATCTTTCAAATTCTTTCTTTAGGATAATGGTTCCAGTGGGATTGTTGGGATTGCATAAAAAAACCATCTTCGATTTTGATGTCACTCTTTTTTTAATCTCTTCCAGGTCAATGGAAAGTGAATTAAGAGGAACATTTACACAGGTTGCACCCGCACAACGAACCATTATATCGTATATTAGAAATGAAGGCTGCGGTAAAATTACTTCATCACCGGGTTTTAGCAGTGTATGTGTCAGCATGCTGATGATTTCATCAGAACCGTTTCCCAAAACGATATTACCGGGAGATACTTTCAGTTTATCTGCAATCCTGTTTATAAGATTATAACCGCTCCCATCAGGATAACGGTTCAATTTTTCCAGTGCGGATTGAATAGCCTTTACAGCCAAGGGGGAAGGACCCAAAGGGTTTTCATTGGAGGCAAGTTTTATCGACTTTTTTATACCATACTCCCTTTCAAACTCCTCAAGGGGCTTTCCCGGAACATACGGCTTGATCGATAAAATATAATCTGGAATGGATAAAGTCATGTTTTACAGCCCGGCTTGTTAGCCTCCCAACTTCTCAGCTTTCACAGCTTTGCGGCTTCTTCCCCTGCTGTCACAGCCTCCATATTAAGAGGAATAAGTTTTTCTTTTTTTGAAAATTCCTTTTTGACGCATTCGCGCAATATATCGAAGTCAACAACTTTACTCCGGGCAACAAAAGCGGAAAGAGCAACGATATTTAACGATCTAACATTCCCAAGCTTCTTTGCTATATCATTAGCCGGAACATTAAGCTCATCAATATCTTTGCGACCGGAACTTATTGATATCAATGAGCTGTTAATCATTATCACTCCACCCGGCTTTACCATGGGTGCAAATTTTTCCAGGGAAGGACGATTCATCGCCACCAGATGCATCGGATTTCTTATAATCGGAGAACCGATGGGCCTGTCGCTAATAACCACCGTACAGTAGGCAGTGCCGCCCCGCATCTCGGGTCCGTAAGAAGGAACCCACGCCACCTCCTTACCTTCCTCCATGCCCGCATAGGCAAGGATCTTTGCACTTAACAATATTCCCTGACCGCCAAAACCGGCGAACATCACTTCACTTTGCATTCTTGCCTCCTACTCTGGTGTTTTAAATTCACCAAGTTCATAATAAGGTAGCATCTCATCTTCAGCCCACTTGACAGCATCAACCGGAGTAAGGCCCCAGTTTGTGGGGCATGTACTCACCAGTTCAACAAAGCTGAAGCATCGGCCTTCCAATTGATAGGTAAATGCCTTTTTAATGGCCTTTTTTGCCCTGTTAATATATTTTGGCTTCAGTACGGTCTGCCGTACGATGTACCCCGGTGTCTGTAAAGCGGCAAGCAGTTCCGCCATCTTGATGGGCATGCCAACATCTTCCACATCCCGGCCAAAAGGAGAGGTGGTGGTGCGCTGTCCCGGCATGGTGGTGGGAGCCATCTGACCGCCTGTCATACCATA